>JAGWLE010000091.1 GCA_028864955.1 Patescibacteria group bacterium
GGCGATGCCCAGAAATGACTGCTGACTGAGGGCCAAAACAACCGTCAGCATGATCATGACAACCAAGCTGACGATTGACAGGAACTTCGATATGGACAATATATCGCGCTCCAGCCCGCTTTGCGGCCGGGCATGGTCGATCAGCGAGAGCGTCTTGCCGAAATACGTTCGCGAACCGGTTGACGTGACCGTGGCCGTACAGAGACCTGTGGCCACGAACGAGCCAGAGTAAGCTTCATCCCCCGCGACCTTCTGCTTCGGCAGCGACTCGCCCGTGACAACCGAGTCATTGACCGTGATGTTCCTGGCAGAAATAAATCTGACATCCGCCGGCACGAGCGCGCCGGTCGAAAGCTCGACGACGTCATCAGGCACCAGCTCTGAAGACGGCAGGCGGAGCCACTGCCCATCGCGTTTGACTTTGACGACGACAGCCAAATGTTCTTTGAGTTTGCGGATGGCCGTATCGGCTTTGGCCTCGTGCCAGGCACCAACACCGACATTCATGGCGAAAAGCACCACGATGATCAATGAATCGGCGTCGTTGCCGGCCGCGAACGATAATACGGCGGCGGCCAGAAACATGGCCGACATCGGCGTCGCGATCCAATGGATGATGCGCGTCGCGAGTGACGGCGTCGTGTCCTCGATCTCATTGCGGCCGTACTGACGCAGCCGATCCGCGGCTTCAACGCCCGAAAGTCCTTGTGCTCCGTCTGGCATATGTCACATAACTATATGACAAGTCCGGGCCTTTAGTCCATCTGCCTATGGGCGGCCACATTGATCGGATCCGGCAAGGCGGATGATGCGGCAATGATTTCGGCATAAATTTTCTCATAGCCTTCCGTCATGCGCTCCGCATTGAAATTTTCCAGGGCATGACGGCGGCACTCATGGCGGTCGATAGTATCTATGGCCACGACAGAGTCTATCATTTCTTCAATCGTCTCCACCACGAAGCCCGTCTTGCCGGATACCACCAGTTCGGGAATCGAGCCTCGGCCGAAAGCCACGACCGGACAGCCGCAAGCCATGGCCTCGATAACAGTCAACCCAAACGGCTCGCGCCAGGTGATCGGGTGCAGCGAGCATAGCGCCCTGCTCATCAGCCTGTTTCTTTCCGTTTCGTCGACCTCCCCTATCCAAGTGATCTTCTCGGACAGATACGGCTCGACATAGATCCGGAAATAATTTCGATCGGTATCGTCAAGTTTGGCGGCGATGATCAGCGGCAGGCCAGTATTTACGGCGACTTCTATGGCATTATGGACGCCTTTTTCCATGGAAATGCGGCCAACAAATAAAAGGTAGCCGTCATTTTCGTTCGAAAACGGATACCCGGACACATCCAGTCCGTTGTAAACCGTACCAAGATAGTTGAGACCGGGCACGATTGCCTGTGATTTAGAGATCGTCACCAGGCCCGGCTTATTGAGACCGCGATAGATATGGCGGTTTTCCGGGGTGAACGCGCCATGCATGGTCATAACGACCGGCGTGCGCGCGGCATTGGCCGTCGGCAGACTGATGTGGCCACTATGATCATGAATGATGTCAAATTCCGCCTGACGATCGTACGCCAGCCCGATATTGAACATCGTCCAGGCGTTCATACCGTAGAGGTCACGCAAGCGCGATTCCCGCAATGCCCGCGGATATACGGATACCAGCTTGGCCGATGTGATCGAATCACCGCTGCCGAATAAAGTGACCTCGTGGCCGCGTTTGACCAGCTGCTCAGTGAGTGCGTGGACAACTCGCTCGGTCCCGCCATACTTCTTTGGCGGAATGCGTTCTATGACTGGTCCGATCTGCGCGATTTTCATCAGCTATA
>JAGWLE010000097.1 GCA_028864955.1 Patescibacteria group bacterium
AATGGTAAATGAGTGAAAAGTTAGACAATCTCCGGGGCTCGAGAAGCGATGGTCTTGAAACCGGCCTCGGCCACCTCCCGCGGAATAGGACCAAAAATGCGTCCGGCGATCGGCTCGTTCTTGTCTTTTTCGACGATAACCACGGCATTCTCATCAAAACGCACGTATGAACCGTCCTTGCGGCGTTTGGGCTTGGTCTGACGGACGACAACCGCGTGAAGTACGTCTTTTTTCTTGACAGCCTTGCGGGGCTCGGCTTTCTGAACGGAGAGCACGACGCGTTCACCGATCTCGGCATAACGCTTGCGCGTGGCGCCGAGCACCTTGAAAATGCGCCCGATCCTGGCACCGGAATTGTCCGCGATATTGACAATGGAACGTGGTTGAATCATTTTTTTATTGTGTCAATTTGAATGCCTTGTGTTTTGACAGCGGCCGGCAAGCTTCGATCATGACCTTATCCCCGATCTTCGCAGTATTACCGGGATCATCTGCCATGAGCTTGGTGCGCTTCATTTGGAATTTGTGGTATTTTTGATGCTTGACATAGCGCTTGATCTCAACGACTACCGTGTCCTTCATGCGGTCAGACACGACTACGCCCGAGAACGTCTGGCGTCTGATCATGTTTTCTGGCTTTGCGGTGGCGGCTGTCATGGGCTTGGATATTATCTCAAATCACCGGACTTGTCTAGATTATTATTCATCTTCGTCAAAATCCGGGCGATATCCTTGCGGATAGCGCGGCCTTCACGGACGTTCTTGGTCTTTGCTCCAGCCGTGCCAAATCGGAATGTGCGCAAGGCTTCCCTCTTGTCGGCCAGAAGTTTCGTAAGTTCGCCAGCGGATTTGTTTGTGATTTCCTTCATTTTCATGTGATTGGTTTGGATCCTGTATTCGGTGAGCTCTCCATCCTTGAATCGGGAATGACGGTCTCTAGACGCGGTTGACGATGCGGGTCTTTACCGGCAGCTTGGTGCCAGCCTTGCGCAGAGCCTCGTGGGCGACATTCGACTCAACACCATCGATCTCGAACATGATGCGGCCCGGCTTGACCTCGGCCACGAAACCTTGCGGATCGCCCTTGCCCTTGCCCATCTTTACTTCAGCCGGCTTCTGCGTGAAAGGATGATCGGGAAAGATGCGGATCCAAACCTTGCCCGACTTGGTGGCGTAACGCGCCATGACCTTGCGGGCAGCCTCGATCTGATTCGAGGTCACGCGAGCGTACTTGGTCGCCTTGAGGCCGTATGAGCCGAAAGCCAGGTCAATACCGCGCGTCTCGGCATGCAAGGATTCCTTGACCGGATGCTGGCGCATGGTGAACCACTTTCGATGTTTTACTTTCTTGGGGAATAGCATGGTAGTTACTGGTCTTTCTTGAAGATCTCTCCCTTGTAAATCCAGACCTTGATACCGATGTTGCCGTACGTCATTCGCGCTTCTTCGCGGGCAAAATCAATATCGGCGCGGAGCGTCTGCAGCGGTATCTGCCCCTTCTTGAGTTCCTCCGACCGGGCGATCTCCGCGCCGCCCAGACGGCCGCCGAGGCGGATGCGGATGCCTTTGACGTCTTTGTTGGCCATAACCTTCTCGATCGTCTGTTTCATGACGCGGCGGAATGGCAGACGCTTCTCGAGCGATTCGGCGACCATCATAGCGGCGATGGCGGCATTTGACTCGGGGTTGCGGATCTCCTCGACGTCGATCTTGAGCTCCTGGCTACCGAGATTGAGCTTGTTGTCATGAAGAAGGCGCAAAACCTT
>JAGWLE010000092.1 GCA_028864955.1 Patescibacteria group bacterium
CTGAATATCCGGATCATTTCTTGCACCTTGACGGCTTTACCAACATGACCGACGTCGAACAGGAGTCGCTCATACGTGACCTCATAGTTGTGCCAGAATTCAAGACACTCCGACCATTGGCCAAGCCGGACGCATATATTCCGGCCATTTTGAGGACTATCGATGACGCCAAGAGGGAGGCTATGACACCGGAAATGGTTCGACAGTATGCACGTCAGGAAATAGAGCGCATCAAGAGCGACGAGGCCTCCATCTCGACCCGCGGCGCGACCAAAGGTAAGCTCAAGGCCGAGGCAGAGGAGCAGATCGGCAAATGCGAGCGCACCATCCTCTTTGCTGATGTTTATGAGAAATATGAAGCCGCCAAGCGGAAGGAGAAACGGATGGATTTTAACGACCTCATCATCGAGCTTTTAAAAGCGATGGAGCAAGACGAGCTTTTCCTGCGGCTCATTCAAGAACGTTTTCTCTACATCCTGGTCGACGAGCATCAAGACACCAATGACGCGCAAAACCTGATCGTCAAGGCTATTGCTCAGTTCTTTGACGTGCCAAACGTCTTCATTGTCGGTGATGAGAAGCAGGCTATATATCGTTTCCAGGGCGCGTCGGTGGAGAATTTTCTGGCGCTGCAAAAACGTTGGCCGGGTATGAAGGTTATATCGCTAGAGACCAATTATCGCTCGCACCAGGGCATCTTGGACGCATCATTTTCGGTTATCGAGAATAATTATGAAGGCGACGAGCATCGTGACCTGCGCATCGAATTGAAATCTGGGTCAAGTGATGAGCCGCGGCCGATTGACATTGTCACTGGTGAAAATGTGGCGGCTTCAGAAAGTTACCTGGTCGATCAGATCAAAACCATCTCGAAAGGTGAGTCCAAAGCGACAGTGGCAGTCATCACCAGACGCAATCGCGATCTGGAGCGCGTCATACGCTTGCTGGAATCGAATGGTATATCTGTCTCGTCCGAACGAAGTATTGATATATTTCACCATCCAATAGGGACGGTCTTCTTTGACCTAATCGAATATCTGGTTGATCCCTCAAAGGCCGACGCTCTGGGCAGGACATTAGTTGCAGGTATGTGGTCATTAGAATTTGATCAGTCCGCAGATCTCATCAAGCAGTTGCGTGCAGGCAAGATAAATGATCTCAATCATAAACTGCCATCGCTCGCTCGCCTTCAAAGGAAAATATTGGAAGACGCGCCGGTCGGCTACATCATTGCCGCCGCCGAAGAGTCTGGATTTACCGGTCTGGTGGCCAAGGATCCTTCATACATCCATGTCTGGCGCGGTATTGTCGCTCTGGCCGAATCGCTCGCGCGTGACGGCAATATTATCAGTCCAGTCGAACTGGTCAAATCGCTTTTGGCCTATCGCCAGTCCGCCGAATCCAAAACGGTCAAGGTTTCTGTTGGCGCGCCCGATCTGCCGATTCGTGCCATGACTGCCCACGGCTCCAAAGGACTCGAATTCGACTATATTTTCATGCCGTACGCGACTGAGGAGGCCTGGATCGGCCGCAGTCGTGGCTCATCGTTCGTCTTGCCCCAGAAAGGCGTTAGTAACGACATCCGCGATATACGCCGCCTCTTCTACGTGGCTCTCACTCGCGCTCGTCGGCATTGTACCGTCATAACTGCTTTGGAAGAATCGGACGGTAAAGCTTTGACGCCGCTCAGGTTCATTGGCGAGATTGACAAAGATTGTATTTTTGAAACTGTGTTGCCGCGCT
>JAGWLE010000093.1 GCA_028864955.1 Patescibacteria group bacterium
CAGCTACACCGTCAATGTACATGGTAGCTGTGCCATGAGCATCAACCCAGACAACATGGTGCCAATCATTAGTTGTGCCGTCAATACAAAAATTTCTATTAGAGTATACAGTCGAAGGATCGAGCATCGTCGTCAAGGCATCATTGCGGATAAACACGGCGAGAACACAAGCTGTATTTAGTCTCATATTCATAGCTGCCTTGGCCGATCCGCCCGATTGAGACTCACCGAAAAGGACAGGATTATTTCCAGTATTAGCAGGTCCCGTATACTTGAACCATAGCGCGACACTATAGCCTGTGGTGTTAAAGACAGGCAGATGTGAGTTTTCCGTGATATTTACAAATGGATTAGTGCCCAGGAATGACAAGGCCTGCCCGATCTTGCCCTGGACGGGCGCTGTGGAAATATTCATGCCATTCAGCGTCCCGGTATTGCCATTGCCGCTGACGTCGTCGGTCGTGGCGGCCGTTGATGACGTCCAGTGGGTATTCTTGCCATCGAATGTCCACCAACCGACCAGACCAGAATAGAGAGTCGATGGACCATAGACCGCGCCAGAAGTACCGACAGTAGCGGCATGGGAGGTGTGTACAGTAAATACGCACGTGCTGCTGATGGCGAACAGAAAGACTACCAGTCGTTTCATCTGCCCATTATATCGCACTACCTCACGCTGATGTGGCTCGATGGGGATAGCGAGAATTGTTATTGTCGCGGGATGCCGACTTTACGTTCGATCTTCGTCACACGGTCTTTGAGCAAGCCATGCTCACGGCGAGTGATGTAATTGAGATAGATGTTGTCCAGCTGATTTTGCAGACCGTCCAGGCGGTAATTCATGTGCTGTTCGAGTCCGTCGATGCGATCGCCAAGACGAGTTTCGAGGCTAGCCAAGTTATCCTTTAAACTCCTATCAGCCGCCATAAATCCCTTATTGATCATGATGGCCAGCTCGTCGACGGTGATCTGCGATCCATTATTCATGGCGACATTTTACTCCTGCGCGAGATGTTCTACAACTTCACGCCATAGAAAAGACGTGTCAAAGAATGATCGCATGCGACTTACTTCCCCGCCCCGATCATCTGATTTACGTAACCTTTCGTAATCGGCCCAAAGTTCCCGATGGCCGGAGATATGTTGTTTGCTGCTTGGAATTTGGAGAGGGCTTTGATCGTGGCCGGGCCAAAGTACGGCGTTTCGTTGTTGACAGAACCGGCGCCGGCGGTTGAGACCGTGTATCCGTGGTCGTTCAAGAAGATCTGCAGGTTTTTGACATCAGCCGTGGTGGTATACCAATGGAGAATGGTCTGGAATTGGAAGGTTGTGGCCAGCCGGTGAGCGCCGGCAGAGACGGCTGGTTGACATGAAACCGTCCTGACCAACGTCGCCGGTGCGACAATATACGCCCCAACAGCCGCGCGTGTCAGCGGTCCATAGAAGCCCGTATTATCATCTGCCGGCAGAAAGCCGCCGCGGATCAAGTAGTTCTGGAGTGTGACGACGTTCGGACCGCGATCCCCAAGTGAAAGAGTAAGCAGAAGTGAAGGAATCGCCGGTTTGGTGATCGTCGTGGAAGAGACGCACGCTCCGCCAATGGGAAGGGTTGATGTTACCGGGATGCCTGCACCGCTTGATGAGGCTAATGTGCCTCCGCCGCCCGATGAGATGACAGGTGAACCGCCACCTCCGCCGCCTGAGGAAACAACAACTGGAGAGCCTCCG
>JAGWLE010000094.1 GCA_028864955.1 Patescibacteria group bacterium
CACATACTTCACCGGCCTTGGATACCTGCTCCTCTACAATGCCATCCTAATAGTGCCGCTCGTGGCGACCTTATGGATAGCGGCTGATCCCGCTCTCATAGGCAAGGTCAAAGAATGGAAGATGACGAACATTAAGGACGTGCACCTGTGGGCCGGCATGGCCATGATCGTCATAGGCATAGCAGTATTATTCATCTAATCGTCAAAATATGAAAACATTCGAAGAATTCATGGCCAAGATTGAGTTGGCCAGGAAAGAAGGAGGTGTCGATCTCTTGACAACGGACGATCTAAGCCTCGCCGTCATGAATCTGATCAGCCTTGAAGAGCACTTCTTATTCACGGCTATGAAGACAGGCAAAAATGAGTACCTTGACACCTCGGCCGAGATACGGAACATGCGCAAGGAATTGTTGGCCAAGCTCATGCCGAACCACGAGGGCGAAACATGGTGCGCCTCGAAGCATTTGCTCTCGGCCACGATGCGGCTCGTAGAAGTCGGCAATAAGCTTCAATCGGAAGGCAAAAAAGATGAAGCGCTGCCGATATTTAAGAAAGCATACTGGACGTACTCAATCTTCTGGGCACTCAAACTCAAACTGGTCGATGCTAAGCAGTTGAGCAAAACGGTCAAAAAAAACGACCGCATAGAGGACTTAGTCGCCAGGCTTGCGGATTGCTGCAATGAATAAAATGGGCAATCCGAATCGACTTCCCATTGCTATCCTCGTCGCCGCGATAATCCTTGCCGGCGCCGTACTGTTGAAAGGGTATAGCCCCGCCGTAAGCGATCGATTCGCTGCATACGTGCCGACAAGCGTGATCATGATGGACGGCGGCCATCTATTGCCGATGAAAATGGAGAATATGATGATCGGAGAGCTTGTAAAGACCGGCGTCATAGATCCGGCTAGACTGCCGCAAGCCACGGAATTGGATATCCTGTGGGCCTTTGGATTGGCAAATAAGAATCCCGTCCTCTCGGAAGGGCCGATGATGGATCCGAGCTACGGTGGCGTGCAGAACTTCGCCTCTACCGGCGGCTGGATGGCGGCGAAGGGGAGCGCCATGGACCATTACGGCATGCATGCGTTCATGTCTCTCACGCCTGAACAGCAAGCTCTGGTGGAGAAAGTCGCCAAGAACACTTTCCGACCCTGTTGCAAGAACAGCGCCTATTTCCCGGACTGCAATCATGGCATGGCCATGCTGGGATTGCTCGAGATTCTGGCGTCACAAGGCCTCGATGAGTCGGGATTGAAGATCGCCGCAAATAGAGCCGATTCCATCTGGTTTCCGGGGCAACGGCAGGCCGGATACGGCATCGATCCCGTTCAGCCAGAGACTATCGTGCAGCCACAGCGATTGCAAATCAGTTGCGGACTGTGAAGAGCTTCATATGCGTGTTGCGGGGGCCGGAATCGAACCGGCAATTTTCAGGTTATGAGCCTGACGGGTTACCGTTACCCTACCCCGCGATGTGGCGAAACGACCGGTCTAGTATGCCACTTAGCCCACGTTCTTGCAAGAGGCGATTGCGCGATGCCGTTTTTTCGTTTATTGTATCCAACGCACGTCGGCGTAGCTCAGGTAGTTAGAGCGAGGGACTCATAAGCCCTAGGTCGCAGGTGCAAGTCCTGCCGCCGACACACTTTGATTTTCGGCCCGTTTCTGATACATTTAGTCACGCTTGCGTGGTCAGACCACGGGCGCCCG
>JAGWLE010000028.1 GCA_028864955.1 Patescibacteria group bacterium
AGCTCTTTGAGGTCGCGCAGGTGAAAAAGCTTCTTTGGCCTGATGACGGTTACTTCCGCAGACATGGAGGCCATAATAACACGTTTTTCCGGGCTTTTATAGAGCGTTTTCCAAGCACGGCTCAATGAGCTTGGCACCGGGAGTTTTCTTTAGAGCTGCGTCACGATCTTTCTTTGACTTGAATATATATAGCGCATAACCACCGTGACCGCCACCCAAATATTTATGGGCAATTGATTTTGGCAGCTTGGAGAGGGGAAACATGCCTTCGCCGAGTTGGGCTTTGTAACTGATCGAAATCGCTGCAGCCAAAGCTTTTAAATCGCTTTTTGCAACTGCTTTTGCTGCAGCTTCTCCAGCGGCGCGTATCAATCTATAGTCACGCTTGAGTTCGACGATCTTTGGCGTGATGTGATTGGTGCCTGTCCAGACGATCAATAATTTGCCGGCCAGCCAATCGGGATTGTACTTGGCTTCGAGGACGGGGATTTTACCTGAACGCCAGACGCACAGACCCGTTTCACTGATGACTGCCGGATCTTGCCAGCCCACGCCTAGCTGAATTTCCGACTTGAGTCCATCGCGCACTTGGAGTATTGAATATGCTGCTGATCCGCCGAGCCCGCCGCCTTTTTCATACGGCCAATCATTCAAAGACACTTTCGGCGTGATTGTGCAGTTCACGATGTACGCACCTTTCTTTGCCAGTCGTGGCACATCCAACCAACCGCCGCCGAAGTCGACGCGCAGGGGAACTTCATTGACATTCTTTATGGTAGAGAGAATTTTTGTCGTGGAAACCTGTTCACCGCTGTAGCCACGAGGCGGTGATTTTGGCAGCACGATTAATTTGACGCCATATTTGGCGCAAACAGTTTTCGTTATCTCGATATTCTTATCATCTTCGGTCACGGCCAAAATATCCGGCGCCTCTTCCTTCCAATGTCCAATGAAATCGAAGACTTTATCGAGATCTGTGCTTGCCACTGCACGATCGACGTACTTAATAGAGCCGATGATGGTCGCCTTGTGCTCATCCGGTATAGCCGAAACACGATTCTTGGCCAGGAGAAGCACCGGGGCGCTGGCAAAGCAAACCGTCAGATGATCGCCCAATTCCCTGGCTTGGCGGAAGAATTCCACATGACCGCCGTGGATGATGTCGTAACAGCCGGAGACGAAGACTTTTATCGGCTGATTGCCTGATGATTTCCGCACGGGTGGCGTTTTCATGTCAGGTATATTAATCTATGCTTTGAATTTGTGCCAACCCATCTTTCGCGGTATGATGCATTTTATCGTTTTTACAGCTAATCCACTTATCCATGCCTATCAAAAAAATCTCTCTTTATGTCACCCTGGCCGCGCTCTTCCTCATACCGATATTTCCGCTCATCGTCGTCAATTCGTTCTTCTTTCCATTCATCACTGGCAAAGCCTTTTACTTCCGTCTGCTTGTTGAGGTAGCCTTTGCCGCCTGGGTCGTCCTCATGTGCCTCGACGTCCGCTATCGGCCGCGCTTGTCCTCGCTAACCATCGCCGTGACGATCTTTACCGTCGTGGCGCTTCTGGCCGATCTCCTCGGCATCAATCCCATCCGCAGTCTCTGGTCTAATTTCGAGCGCATGGAAGGCTGGATAACCATCATCCACCTCTGGGCATTCTATATAGTGTCAACGTCAGTGCTGTCGACACATGATGGCAGCCGCAAGATGTGGCACAGATATCTCAACACAATTCTCTTCTTTGGCGTGATTGTCGCCGGCTACGGACTATTCCAGCTCTTCGGCTGGGCCGCCATCCACCAGGGCAGCACCCGTCTCGATGCCAGTCTCGGTAACTCCGCTTACATGGCCATATACATGCTCATGAATGCCGGCATCGCCGCTTACATGTTCTTCGTCGCCAGGAGGCGCGAGATCGTCAACGCCAAAATGCTCCGCGTCATATATCCCGTTCTTTTCGTGCTGTTCAGCTTTATCCTCTTTGAGACAGAGACGCGCGGCACCATTCTCGGCCTCTTGGGCGGCATCATGCTGGCCTTGTTCATCTACGCCATTTTCGGCACAAAGGCGCAGCAGAAATCTCGCGCCTGGAGCGCCGGCATTCTCGGTTTCATCATCCTCATCGGTCTCGTCTTCTGGATCGAGCGCCATCAGCCATTCATCGAGCGCAGCCCCATCTTTGGCCGTTTCAGCAATATTTCCTGGACTGACGCTTCAAATCAGGCCCGCCAGTATATCTGGCCCATGGCCTTGAATGGCGCCATGAAGAGGCCCATTCTCGGCTGGGGACAGGAAAACTTCAATTACATCTTCAATGCCGATTACAATCCCGCTATGTGGTCGCAGGAGCAATGGTTCGATCGCGCCCACGACGTCTTTCTCGACTGGCTGGTGGCTAGCGGCATCATCGGTCTCATCGCCTATGTGGCGCTCTACGTTCTCTTCCTGCGTTTTGTCTGGAAATCAAGCCTGACCTTGGCCGAAAAGAGCGTTCTCATTGGGCTCTTGGCCGGCTACTTCGTGCACAATATCTTCGTCTTCGACAACCTGGCGAGCTACGTCATATTCTTCACCATGCTGGCCTTTGCCCACTCCCTGCCCAAGGATGAACAGAAGCACCCGGCTCAGGCTCACAGCCGCTCTCTCTCCAGCGGCCGTACGCTCTTTGGCGACAAAGCCATGAATCTCGATGCTGTCGAATATATCGTCATGCCGATCGTCATCGTGCTCCTGGTCGGCGTGGTCTATGTCTATGAAGTGCGTCCGATCGAAGCCAATACCCGCATGATCACCGCCATTCAGTACTGCAGCGGCGGCCAGCCCAGCGTTTCGCTCTGGCAGAGCGCTCTCGATGTCAACGTCTACGTGGCCAATCAGGAGATCCGCGAACAGCTCATGAATTGCGCCGGTTCCGTCGTCAATTCGCAGCAGATACCCGGCCCCACCAGGCAGGCTTTCCTCACGCTCACCAACGATGAGATCAACAAGCAAGTCGCCGCCACACCCAAGGATGCCCGCATCTACATTCTCGGCGGTTCATTCATGGACAGTGTGGGAGAATTTACCCAGGCCGTGCAGCTTCTGGAGAAAGGCCATGAGCTCACACCAGCCAAACAGACGGCTGATTTCGAGCTTGCCAATGCCTACCTCAATACCAACCAGACAGACAAGGCCGTGGCCCTGCTCAAAGCCGCCTACGAGGAGGCGCCGGATTTCTTCCAGGCCAAGAATGCCTACGCCATTTCGCTGGTGATCGCCGGCCAGGAAGCCGAGGCCAAGAGCATGTTCAATAACGATCCGGCCATATTCCAAACCGCCCAGATGGCCAACGTCTACGTGACCATGAAGCAGTATTCAAAGGCCGTTGCCATCTACAAACAGCTGGTTGCAGCCACGCCGACTGATGTCAATCTCCAAGGCCAGCTGGCCCAAGTCCAATTCATGGGCGGCATGAAGTCTGACGCTATCGCCACGCTGCAAAAGATAGAGAAGGATCATCCCGAACTCAAAACGCAAGTCGATTCGGCCATCAAACAAGTCGAGTCGGCGCCATAATCTTGTGCGCGACAGCCGGTCGCTGCAAGTGATCGAGAGTCGCATAAGCCGTGGATAAACTGTTCATAAGTCATTTGCATTTCGGAAAATACGTGATATACTGACCGCCGAGTACATAACGTGTGTATGTTCTCCAATTAAATGTCTCGCAAAGCAGCCCCCTCGGGGCTGTTGTGCGTTAATGTGCTACAATAGCGCCAGATTGTACCAAGTGATGGCGGCGGCTGTACTCATAAAATTTAGACATTTTATTTGGAGCTCACACCCGTCGCCATCATTTGGCGCAAAGTTCCCAGGTTCTCTGGCGCACTTCAAGATCACCTTTTCATGAATATTCTCGAACATGTACCGCTGGCGGAGCATACGACATTTAAGATTGGCGGACCGGCCAGGTATTTCTGTGTGGTAACGACCGAGGACGAACTAGTCGAGGCTCTGATGTTCGCGCGTCAACGAGCCCAGCCATTTTTTATTCTGGGCGGCGGTTCAAATCTGCTGGTGTCGGATGCCGGTTTTGCCGGCCTGGTCGTCAAAATTGAGCTCAAGGGCGTGCAGTACGACGTCGATCGAGTGCGGGCCGCCGCCGGTGAGATGTGGGATGACTTTGTCGAGGATACATTGGTGCACGAACTCGTCGGCCTGGAAAACCTATCGGCTATTCCCGGCACGGTCGGTGCCGTACCAGTGCAGAACATCGGTGCCTACGGCGCCGAAGCTTCGCAGGTCATCGAGTCGGTGCGAGCGCTGGATACGGTCGCTATGAGATTCGTGAACCTGACACGCAGACAATGCCGCTTTGAATACCGCGACAGCGTGTTCAAGCGTGAGAAGGGCAGGTACGTCGTTACCGAGGTGACATTCAAGCTCAAGAAACATGGCAAGGTTAATATCGAGTATCGCGATGTGGCGGAATATTTCCGGGCGCGTGGCACGACCGCGCCGACGCCGCTCGAGGTCCGCCAGGCTGTGATCGAGATCCGTTGGGGCAAATTGCCTGACTGGAAATTGTGGGGTACCGCCGGCTCTTTTTTCAAGAATCCGATCGTGTCCTTGCAGAAGTTCATCGATCTCAAACAAAAATATCCGGATCTGCCCGGTTTTCCCGAAGCCGACGGACAGATCAAAGTTTCGCTTGGCTGGATTCTCGATAAGGTCTGCAACGTTCGCGGCGTCTGCGTCGGCAATGTTTGTACCTACGAAAAGCAGGCGCTGGTCATCGTGGCCCAGCCGGGCGCGACGGCTGCCGAAGTTGTTTCGCTGACCAAGAAGCTCATGGATGACGTCAAAGAAAAAACCGGCATCGAGATAGAGGCCGAGGTTGAGTGGGTCAATTAATGTGATATAGTGGCTCCATGTCATTTTTGGACAAGATATTTAGCGGCTCAAAGACCAGCGGCGTCAAGAAATTCGAGCCGCTGGTACCGCGGGTGAATACGCTTGAAGATACCATCAAGGCTCTTTCTGATGCCGATATAAAGGCCAAAACAGCGGCATTCAAGAAAAGTATCCAGGACGCGAAACTCAAAATTCAGGAAAAGAAAGGCACGGCCGAAGAAGAGCGGCAGGCAGAAAACGCCGTTCTCGAAGAAATCCTGCCTGAAGCTTTTGCTCTCGTCCGCGAAGCCGCCAGGCGCACGCTCGGCCAGCGACACTTCGATGTTCAACTGATCGGCGGCGCCGTTCTCCATTCCGGGGCAATTGCCGAGATGAGGACTGGCGAGGGAAAGACGCTCGTCGCGACATTGCCGGCATATGTAAATGCGCTTAGCGGGAAGGGTGTGCACATCGTGACCGTCAATGATTATCTTTCACGCCGCGATGCCGTCTGGATGGGACAGATATATGACTTTCTCGGCCTGACGGTCGGAGTCATCAACCATGATTCTTCTTTTGTCTACGACTCAAGTATTAAATCAAATAAGCCCGCGTCGCAAAGCAAGTCTGCCGAGGAGACTGCGAGCGAGGGAGATCTTGCGGAGCGACAAGGGTTTGACTTGAAATTAGATAAAGAGCGTGATATCACCGGCGGCTTCAAAGTCGTCCATGAATTCTTGCGACCGGTATCGCGATCCGAGGCGTATGCCGCTGATATCACCTACGGCACGAACAATGAATTTGGCTTCGATTACCTGCGCGACAACCTGGAGTATAGCGCCCAGCGGCTGCGACAGCGCGATTTTAATTACGCCATCGTCGACGAGATCGATTCGATACTGATCGATGAAGCCCGCACGCCTCTGATTATTTCGGCACCGACGAGAGACGCCGAAGGTACATACAAGCAATTCGCCTCGATGGTAGCCAACTTCAAAGTTGACGAAGACTTCACAGTCGATGAAAAACGTCGGGCGATTTCGCTTACGGGCGCGGGAATTACCAAGGCCGAAAAGGCTCTCGGCATAGACAATATATATACTGACCGCGGTATCAAGTCCGTGCACCATCTGGAAACCGCCATCAAGGCCAGAGCTCTCTATCACAAGGACAAGGAGTATGTCGTTAAGAACAACGAGATCGTCATTGTCGATGAATTCACGGGCCGGCTCCAGCCTGGCCGGCGCTGGTCGGACGGCCTACATCAAGCCATCGAAGCCAAGGAGGGCGTCGCCATCCAGCAGGAATCGCGCACGTTTGCCTCGATCACCTTCCAGAACTTTTTCCGCATGTACCCCAAGCTTTCCGGCATGACAGGCACAGCCGCCACTTCGGCCGAGGAATTTTTCAAAGTCTATGGCCTCGAAGTGCATACTGTGCCGACAAACGTGCCGGCGGTTCGCAAAGATCAGAACGACCAGATATTCAGGACCGAGGTCGGCAAATTCAAGGCCATCAGCCGCAAAGTCAAGGAGCTCCATGAAAAGGGCCAGCCGGTATTGATCGGCACGGTTTCTATAGAGAAGAACGAGCTTCTCTCACAATTCTTGAAAAGCGAAGGTGTGCCGCATACTATGCTCAATGCCAAGCCTGAATATGCCGAGAAGGAAGGCGAGATCGTGGCCCAGGCCGGCAAGAAAGGCGCGGTCACGATCGCTACCAATATGGCCGGCCGTGGCGTCGACATCAAGCTTGGCGGCAATCCGAATACGGCTGAATCATACGAGGAAATCAAGAAAGCCGGCGGACTGTTCGTGCTTGGCACCGAACGTCATGAAGCCCGGCGCATCGACAATCAATTGCGCGGCCGTTCCGGCCGTCAAGGTGATCCGGGCGAGACTCAATTTTTCGTCTCGCTGGAAGACCAGCTCATGCGCGTCTTTGCCTCGGATACGCTGAAGTCGATGATGGGGCGCCTGGGCATGCCCGAAGACGAGGCCATCGAACACCGTTTGATCTCGAAAGCTCTCGAATCGGCTCAGGAAAAGATAGAGGGCTTCAACTTTGATGCCCGCAAGCATGTTCTCGAGTTTGACGACGTCATCAATCATCAGCGCGCTTCCATCTACGGTATGCGCCGTAAGCTTCTCATGGGCGGACTCGATGATGTTCAAGCTGAATTGTCGGCGATGACGGGCGGCGATGATGGCGCGGCTAAGATCGTGGAAAATAAGATCGCCGAGTTCGGCCGCGAGCCATTCGTGCAAGCGGTGCGCATTGTCCTTCTCCAAACCATCGATATGTACTGGGTTGAACACCTCGAAGTCATGGAGTACACCCGCTCCAGCGTCAGTCTGCGCGCCTATGGCCAACGCGATCCGCTGGTCGAGTACAAGAAAGAGGGTCTGCGTCTTTTCAAGGAAATGCAGGGTGCCATGCGTGAGCAGTTTCTCAAGGTCTTGCCGCATGTCGTGCCCATAGCCAACGGCCAGCCTTTATCAGGGAATAGGGCTGGCAACCTGATCGAGCGCGATGCCAAGTCCATTACCGGCGTTGGCGGCGCGGCGGTTTCCGGTGGTTCAGGTGGCGGAGCCGCTAGTGGCGCGCATTCACAAGAACCCGGCAGAAATGATCCATGCCCATGTGGTTCAGGCAGGAAGTATAAGAACTGCGGTCTGAAGAATACCGAGGAGCATCAGAGGTTGATGGCAACGAAGAAATAGGTTTTTATGCCTTCCGTAAATCCAAAGCGGAAAATTCTGACGCTCTGCGTCATCCATCAGAAGAATCACGAGCAGAGCCGCATACTTCTCGGTATGAAGAAAAAAGGCTTTGGCGCCGGCAGGTGGAACGGTTTTGGCGGCAAGGTCGAAGAGGGGGAGACGGTGATCGAGGCGGCGGCGCGTGAAGTCCGTGAGGAGGCCGGTGTTGAGCCCGGACCACTCACCAAGCGTGGCATATTGGAATTCACGTTCGAGAATGATCCGGTCAGGCTTGAGGTACATGTGTTTTCGTGCGACACGTTCACCGGCAGACCCGCTGAATCAGATGAAATGAAACCCGAGTGGTTCGATGAATCAGAAATTCCGTATGCGCACATGTGGTCGGATGATTCGTACTGGATGCCGATGTTGCTCTCTCACAAGAATTTCCGCGGCAGTTTTCATTTCGATCGGCCCTCGACTGCCGACTATCAGGCCAAGATCCTGAAACATCA
>JAGWLE010000095.1 GCA_028864955.1 Patescibacteria group bacterium
ATGGCGTTGGCGCCTCGGGCAACGGCACCAAGAGTTACTTTGTTCTGCGCGGCGCCGGCATGGACAGCACGGTCTTGGATTGCCGTTCAACATCCACCTGCCTGACCATAGGCGGCGGCGGTGTTGACTACAATTGGAATTACCCGACAACGAATAACGTAGTCTCGAGCGCGGTCAAGGGCAGTACGTCCATAACCATCGGAGACGCCTCGCCATTCCTGGTCGGTCATATCATGATGCTCGACGCGGCCGCTGACCATACATTGCCCATAGTCAATACCGGCGGCTACGATATCTATACGACCACGGGTCCCAACCAAGGCAACCGCTGGCAGGCGGTCATGGTCACCGGCGTGAGCGGCAACACCATCTCGTTCTGGCCGCCGCTCTACGATACCTATACGGCCAACGGCACTCTGGTCGTCGTCCATGAGGCCACCAAGAATGCCGCCTTCGTCGGTCTGGAAGATTTCAAGATAGACGCCAACAATACGGCCCAGCAGACCTTGAGCATGGACGAACAATACGGCTCCTGGATCACCAACGTCCATACCTATCATGCCACCAATCACTCGATCAGCATCAGTGATTCCTTGAATTGCCAGCTCGATCATGATTTTTTTGACGAAGTCATCCACACCGGTACAAATGGATTTGGCCTCGGCACGGAGCACATGAGCGGCTGTCTGGTTGAAGATAATATTTTCTACGACAACTGGCCCAATTTCGAGATCAATTTTGGCACGGCCGGGAACGTCTTTGCTTATAACTTCAGCAAGGGACAAGTCGCCTTTGACATAGACACCAACCATGGTCCGCATAACAACTTCAATCTCTTTGAAGGCAACATCGCCGCCTATCTCGAGAGCGACGGCTATTTTGGCAGCGAGGCCTACGAAACAATGTTCCGGAATTGGTTCCAAGGCAACGGTTGGTATTGCGTGAACCTGAAGCGTTTCAGTCGCAATTTCTCTCTCATTGGCAATATTCTCGGAACGCCGGGAAACAACGCCGCGTATGATTGCGTGGCTTTCGGACAGCCGAACATCGGTAATCAAGGCTACTCCGGATTCGCGCCGCCGTGGCCGGATCAGTACCAGGATCAGATCCGTACGTCGAACGGCACGCTGACGATCAATGGTACAGACCTGTCGTCATCCGTTCCTTTCTTTGTGCCGGAGGATGCCGATCCGACATTAACGGCGTCTCATCGCATCGGCCTTTACAGCACGGGGCAAGTCTTCGACATTGTCGGCTACATCAGCCCGACGGAAGTGACGGCGGCCTCCTGGGAATCTGTTTCTACGCCCATCACCACCAGCGGTTTTTGGGACGCGCCGGGCGTCGGCGGTTGGCAGGAACTGGACCAAGATGTCCAGGCGACGACCATCCTCAAAGACAACTACTACTATCTCGGCGCCAGTATTCCAGCCTCGGAATTCATCGGCGCACAGGCATTGCCGGCCTCGCTCTATCTCGGCGGCAAGCCATCGTGGTTCGGTTCGCTCACCTGGCCGCCGTTTGACCCGGCCAATCCCGGTCCTTCTGATGACTCCATCCCGGCCGGCTGGCGCTTCGATCATCCAGGGCAGGATACGCCTGGCGTGACCGGC
>JAGWLE010000029.1 GCA_028864955.1 Patescibacteria group bacterium
TATCGAGTGCTTGCCAGGTATTTTCCATTTTGAAAACCGAAGCCAAAACAGCTGGAATTTATTCTGCGCAATTCTGCCTAAACCGAATCTATTTAACGTCACTTCAATATCTATAACCATAATATTTTTGTCCGCCCAGTTGGATTCGAACCAACGACCAATCGCTTAAGAGGCGAGTGCTCTACCAGCTGAGCTATGGGCGGAAATTGTCTCCTACTATTGCACAATTCCCGTAATTATGCCATACTCCTTAGCGCTATGGTAAACAGAATGCGCGCCACGCGCAGCCACAGGAACAATCGCCGATCGCACCATGCGCTCCGCGCGCTGCGGTTTTCCAAATGCGGCAATTGCGGCGCCCTGCATCAGAGTCATCGCATGTGCATGAATTGTGGCGCGTACAATGGCCGTAAGGTCGTCGATCTCGGCGCCCAGGCAGCCAAGCGGGCCGAGAAAGCCAAGAAGGCTGCCGCCAATGTCCGTTGATGCGGCACACGCGAGACCTGCTGATTACCGAGGCACAGATTTAAGGTTTAAGATTTTGGATTTAAGAATCGCGTCTGCCGATATTCTTTAAATCATGGATCCTACATCGTAAATCTCGAGATACATGCTCTTTCATCCATATGGCAAATAGACACCTTTCACGTTCGGTCGTCCTGCAGTCCCTCTTCGAATGGGACAGCCGCGGAGGCAACGATCTCGAGGCGGCGGCCATCATCCGCCGCAACGCCAAAGAATTTGCTCCGGGCATGGCCGACATTTCCTTCATGGAGGAGCTGACGAAGGGAATTCTGGCCAAGAAAGAAGATCTCAATCAGATCATTGAAAAGGCCGCGCCGGATTGGCCGATCGATAAAATCTCGCCCGTCGACCGCAATGTTCTCCGCCTCGGCCTCTACGAGCTGCTCTTTGCAGACCGCCAAGAAGTTCCAGCCAAGGTGGCTATCAATGAGGCTATCGAGCTGGCCAAAACATTTGGCGGCGAGACATCCGGCAGATTTGTGAACGGCGTCCTTGGTGCGGTGTACAAGGAACTCGGTGAACCCGGTAAGGACGCCGCGCCCGCCAAGAAAAAAAAGCCGGCAGAGGTGCCGTACGATCAAATGCCCATCCAGCACCTCGGCGGCGCCGTTGTTTACGGAAAAGAAGGCGCCAACATATACTTGGCATTCGTGCATGACATATTCGGTCATTGGACGCTTTCAAAAGGGAAAATACCCGACGGCGTCGAGCCGGCTGTCGGTACCGTGAATAAGGTCAAAGAGGAGATCGGCCTCGATGTGGCCATCAAAGCCGATCTTGGCACCAACGAATACATCGCCAACGATCCCGAGATCGGCAAGATCAGGAAACAGGTCCATTACTATCTGGCGGAATCGGACTTTATCGATCTCAAGCTTGCCAAGAAGCCCGGTCTCGATGACGCCAAGTGGTTCCGGCTGGCGGACATCCTCGAGCTCAATTTTTACAATGATATTCTTCCGATCGTGACGAAGGCGGTGACGATCCTGTCGGAGGGAAAATGATTTACGGCATGTATGAAACATCTTGAAACATTCGCACAGGAAATCGGCGTGACATTCCACGATATCTCCCTTTTGCGCGCGGCCTGCACGCACCGCTCGTATTTGAACGAAAATAAAAACGCCGGTTTGGAGCACAATGAGCGACTGGAATTTCTCGGCGACGCTGTCCTCGAGTTGGTCGTTACCAGTTTTCTCTTCAAGAAATATCCAGAGAACACGGAGGGCGAACTGACGGCATTCCGTTCAGCTTTGGTCAATGCCGTCTCTCTCGAGAAAGCGGCGCGCAGCATCGATCTCGACGATTACATGCTGTTATCGCGCGGCGAAGCCAAGGATACCGGCCGGGCGCGTTCGATCATATTGGCCAACGCCATCGAAGCGGTGATCGGAGCGATCTATCTCGATCAGGGGTATGAGGCCGCGGCCGGTTTTATCTCGGACAAGATACTTGCCGTGATCGATATCGATACGATTGTGAAAAATAAATTGTGGCTCGACGCCAAGAGTCGTTTCCAGGAACGCGCTCAGGAAAAAGAGGGCGTGACACCGAGCTACCGGACGCTCAAAGAGACGGGACCTGACCATAGCAAGCAGTTCACGCTCGGCGTATTCTTGCGCGATGTTCAAGTGGCTGTCGGCGCCGGCGCTTCCAAGCAGGAAGCCGAACAGAAGGCCGCTCTGAAGGCGCTTGAGGTCAAGGGTTGGTAGGGGTATACTGTATGCGGCCAATGGTACCTTGAGAGCAGCAGTCAACGTACACTAACTACCCATATGCAAAACCTCGCTCTGTCGCCGAGTTTTCTGGCTCTGATCGCGACACATAGCCCGCCTGGGACCGATGGCGGGCCGCCAATCGGCGATCCCAAAGCACAACGGCAACTCTGCCTCAATTGCGGCGCAGTCATGCCGATAGCCGAGTACACGGCGCACGTAAAGCATTGTCCGGGACTCCAAGTGTGGCGTCCGGGCATCCGTTGCGGTCGGCCGCGGCCGGACCGAACATCATCATCCGGACTGCAGCCATCGCCCTAGATCACGACTATGTCCGCTCAGGCTCCATCCGCTCACGCGAATGGAGCAATTTTTATATTTGGATAGATGTTTGTTAGACTATAGCCATGTATCTCAAATCGTTGGAGCTTTCCGGCTTCAAGTCATTCGCCAAGAAGGCCGCCATCACCTTTACCACGCCGATCACCGGCGTCGTCGGGCCAAATGGCTCGGGAAAATCCAATACCGCCGAGGCTTTCCGCTTCGTGCTCGGCGAGCAGTCCATCAAGTCGCTCCGCGGCAAGCGCGGCGAGGACATGATCTGGAATGGCGGCGGAGACGGTACGTCCGGCGCCGGTCGCGCCAACCGCGCGTCCGTCAAACTCACGTTTGACAATCGCACGAAACTTTTTCCGGCGATCGACTTCGAGGAAGTCACGCTCGAACGCGTCGTTCATCGCGACAATTCCAACGAATATCTCCTGAATGGTTCGCAGGTGCGGTTGAAGGATATCGTCGAGCTTTTGGCCAGCGCGCATATCGGCGCCACCGGGCACCATATCATTTCCCAAGGCGAAGCCGACCGCATCCTTTCGGCGTCGATCCGGGAACGACGGGAGATGATCGAAGACGCCCTGGGGCTAAAGATCCATCAGTGGAAAAAAACCGAAAGCCTGCGCAAGCTCGAACGCACCGCCGAGAATATGAAGCAAGTCGAATCGCTGCGCCGTGAGATCGCCCCGCATCTCAAGTTTCTAAAGAAGCAGGTTGAAAAGGTTGAGAAAGCTGAGCTCCTGCGGTGCGAGCTTATCGAACTGTATACCGAGTATTTCGCGGAAGAAGAGGCGTATTTACAATCCGAAAAATTGCGCATCAGCCAGGCGCTCGACGGTCCGGAACGCGAACTGGCCTCTCTGGATCGGGAACTCGAGCGTGCCAAAAAAATCTTGACGGATTCCAAGAATAAGGATGAAAAAAGCCACGAGGTCATCGAGCTCGAGGAAAAATTAAAGTCTTTACGCGGCGAGCAGGATACAGTCGTGCGAGAGATCGGCCGTCTCGAGGGTGAGATCAACGCCAGCACCAGAGCCGTGGCCAAGGAGGAGGCTCGCGTCAAGGATGAGGGGTTGCGCATCGTCTACTTGAAGGATGTGGACGCGCTGGTCAGGGAAGTGGAATCGTTGAGCCAGATCAATGAAGTCGGCAAGCTGTTTGCGGCGGTCATGGACGCGCTTCACGGGTTTGTGGCCCGGCACCATACGCACACGGATTCCTCATTTGTCACCGGCATGGGCGAAGAGATCGCCCGCCTGGCGGCTGAACGGACCAAGCTCGAGCAAAGGCGGGGTTCGCTGGCAAGCGATGAAGCGCGGCTCATCCAGAATTACGAAGATCTCAAACAGAAGATCGAACGCGAAAAAGATACCAATCGCGAGGCGGAAAAAGACGTTTTCCGCATCATCGCCAGGCAAAATGAGGTTCGAGCCGTCGTCGGCACGCTCCGTTCGGCGGCCGCCGAACGCGATCGGGCCGAGGAATCTTTCAAACGCGAACTCGGCGAAGCGGCCGCGGTTGCCGGCCGCGAGGCGGTAGCATACGCGAGCGGCGGGGACCGTCAGCCGGCAGACCGTCGCCGCCAGTCGGAACGGCGCATGAAGATAGAGAGAAACAAGATCCGTCTCGAGGATGCCGGCGGTTCCGGCGGCGCCGAAGTTGTGAAGGAATTCAAGGAGACTGAAGAGCGCGATCGATTCCTGGTTAACGAATTGAAAGATCTCGAGGCGGCCAAAGCAGAACTCGTCAAATTGATAGCCGATCTCGATGCGCGAATCGATTATGAATTCCGGAACGGCATTTTCAAGATCAATGCCGAATTCCAGAGATTTTTCAGCCTGATGTTCGGTGGCGGCCGGGCGGAACTGGTGGTTGTCCGAGAACCACAACGTCGCAGGCGGTCGGAAGCCGAAGATCTAAGCGTTATGCTCGCCACCGGTCCGGCTGATATGACAGCCGCGCCCGATCACGGGGAGCCGGACGGCGATGATGGTCCGGAGGGTTTGGAAGTCAATGTCAGCTTGCCGCGAAAGAAGGTCAAGGGATTGATGATGCTTTCCGGCGGCGAACGCGCCCTTACATCGATCGCGTTACTTTTCGCCGTTTCCCAGGTCAATCCGCCGCCATTCATCATTCTCGACGAGACCGATGCGGCTCTCGACGAGGCCAATTCAAAAAAATACGGCGACATGATCGAAAACCTTTCAAAACATTCCCAGCTCATCTTGATCACGCATAATCGCGAGACGATGTCGCGGGCCGGCGTCCTGTACGGCGTGACCATGGGATCTGATGGCGCTTCGCGGCTCCTGTCCATCGCCTTCGAAGAAGCCGTGAATGTCGCCAAGTAGCCGATCGCAATTTTGCACTTTGCGCTTCTAGCGGTACACTATTTGCATGAACGACCTCTCAAAGCAGCAACTCATCTTGCTGGCGCTCCTGGTGTCATTCGTGACCTCGTTGGCTACCGGCATCGTCACGGTTTCGCTCATGGATCAGGCGCCAGACGGCACGACGCGCACGGTTTCGCAGGTCATTGAACGTACCATAGAGCAAATGTCTCCCGGCACCACTGCCGGCGCGGGTAACGCGGCGGCCGTCGCAGTGACAGAGGATCCATCCACGGCCGCGGCCGCCATCGAACGAAGCCTCGTCAGATTTGTTTCCGGCGCGTCGGACGATGTCTCGGGTCTCGGAGTAGTCATGAACAGCGGCGGCGTCATATTGACCGATAAGTCCGTCATTGCCGGCTTGACCGGCTATACAGCTATTCTTTCCGATGGCAGCCGTTTGCCGGTCGTGACTGTGAGGTCGCAGGACAATGGCGACGTGGTTTTCCTGGCGCCGGCGCGCGGCGCCGCCATCCTGCCGGCTACGACGCCTGCCCACATTGGAGATCTGCCGGCGCTGGCAGAGCACGTCTACAGCCTTTCCGGCACGTCGACACTCGTTCTGGGTGAAGGTATCGTCACTGTCCAAGTTTCGACCTCGAGCAGCCTGATTTCCACGGATATTCCGTCCGACAAAGTCTTGGCCGGCAGCCCGCTATTCGATATTCACGGACATCTCATCGGCTTGGCTACCTCGGCGTTGGAAGGGAAGAACGGCGCTGAATTTTATCCGATATCGTTGCTTGCCGGCGTCATACCGGACAGCAAATAGCCTGCTATTCATGCACGACAATCTTGTATCGATCTTCCGGAGTATGGTAAGGTACGCCTATGTTCAAGGAAGCTCGGGACAAGTTTTTCAATCGATTTTCCAATGAGATCGGCATCGATCTGGGCACCGCCAATACGCTGGTCTATGTGCGCGGCAAAGGTATCGTCGTAAATGAGCCGTCAGTCGTGGCCGTCAATCAAAAAACGGGTCAGGTCGTGGCCGTCGGCGCGGCCGCCAAAGAGATGCTGGGCCGCACGCCGGCCCATATCACGGCCGTCAGGCCGCTGGTCGACGGCGTAATTTCCGATTTTGAGGTGACAGAGGAAATGCTCTCCTATCTGATGAAGCGTGCCGGCGAATATCTGCCGAAGCGCTTTCTCGGGCCGCGAGTGGTGGTCGGCGTGCCTTCTGGGGTGACGAATGTCGAGGTTCGCGCCGTTCGCGACGCCACCAAGAACGCCGGCGCTCGCGAAGTCCATATCGTCGAACAGCCAATGGCCGGCGCCATAGGCATCAGACTGCCGATCCATGATCCAGTCGGCTCGATGATCATCGACATCGGCGGCGGCACATCCGATATAGCGATCATTTCCCTGGGAGGCATTGTCCGCGGCAAGAGCTTGAAGATCGCCGGCGATAGATTCAATCAGGACATCATTTCGTACATCCGCAATGAGTTCAAAATTCTCATCGGCGAGACGACCGCCGAACAAGTCAAAATTGCCGTCGGCGCCGTCGTGCCAAGCGAGCCTCTGGAGACGACTATTCGCGGTCGAGACCTCATTACTGGTTTGCCGCGGGAAGTCATCATCACCGATTCAGATATCCGCGAAGCTATCGGTCAATCCGTCGAGACGTTAGTGGCCGCCACCAGGGAAGTCCTGGAAACGACGCCGCCGGAAATTCTGGCGGATGTCATGCGCCGCGGCGTTCATCTTGTCGGCGGCGGCGCTCTCTTGAAAGGCTTGGACGGTCTTCTGCGTGAGACGTTGCAATTGCCGGTGACCATCGCCGAGGAGCCGCTGACCGCCATTGCTCGCGGCGCCGGTATCATTCTCGAGGATCTCGATAGCTACAAGAGCGTGCTTTTATACAGTGAAGATGACCTACCTTCTGCCGCGTAAAAAAAAAGTGCATCCGTCAATCCGGATCCTGCTTGTGGCCGCGGGCATCATTGTCGCCGCCGTCGCGGTGTTGCGGCTGACACGCCCCTCGCTCATGCCGGCACTTTTTATGACGGTTGCCCGACCATTCTGGCGAGTTGAATTTGCCATCAAGCTCGGTTCGCTCGACACGCCGGAAGGATTGCTCCAGGAAAATGCCGATTTGAAACGGGAACTTGAATCGGCTAAGGTGCGCCTGGAAACTATCTCCGGCGTAGAAGCTGAAAATGAAGCCTTACGATCGCTCATGAATCGCGCTTCAACCACGCCGTACACGCTGGCCGCCGTGCTCGAACGGCCGCCACTCTCCTTGTATGATCAATACCTGATCGACCTTGGTTCCGCTGAAGGCGTCGCCGCCGGCGATGCTGTGTATGCCGCCGGCAATGTACCGATCGGTCGCGTGACGGATGTTTTTGCTCACACGGCCCGCGTCATATTATTCACCTCGCCCGGCCAGTCTTATCAGGTGCTTATCGGCCACGATCTGGTGCCAGCGACTGCCAACGGCCGCGGCGGCGGCGCCTCTGAAGCGGAACTGCCGCAGAGCGTGCATGTCGCGTCAGGCGATCCGGTGATGTCGCCGGCTGTCGGTTCGGGTACTTTTGGCACAGTGACTGCTGTTATTTCCGAT
>JAGWLE010000096.1 GCA_028864955.1 Patescibacteria group bacterium
ATTCTCCTTATTTTTGAAGAAAAAATGGAGAATGACGGAACGGATATTTGTCTCGATGACCGGCCGGGGAATGTTGAAGGCGAAGGCCATGATCGAGCCAGCAGTATTTGGACCGATGCCGGGAAGTTTGCACAAGGACCGGAAATCGCGAGGCAATCCATCCGCCTTTTGGCCGCGCGAACTGTCATGAGCTACGACGGACTCGGCAATTCTCTTTAGATAGATTGCCCGTCGATTGTATCCGAGGCCGCGCCATTCGTTGATAATGTCAGCGGTCGAGGCCTCCGCCAATGCCCGCCAGTCGGGAAAGCGACTGATGAAAGGTTCAAATTTCTGCATAACCCGGCTGACTTGCGTCTGTTGAAGCATGATCTCCGAGACAGTCACGCGGTATGGCGTGATGACGCGCCGCCAGGGCAGGTCGCGGCCATGCCGGCGGTAGTAACGCCAGACCGCCTGCTTGCAAACGACAGCCGTCGATCGTCTATGCATATGATGATTTTCATGATATCATACAGCACCAATGTTTCAGAGGCTTCTCGAACATAAGATCACCTTTGCGGTTGCCGTGGCCGGAGTGGTTGCTGTGATAGGCATCGGAGGCTGGTACGTTCTCAAGCCGCCAGTCAGGCATTACACGGCCGCGGCCGTATCTATCCGCGACATACAGGAATCCGTCGAAGCGTCGGGCGTGATCGACGCGGATCAGCACGTCTCCCTGGCCTTTCGCGCCGCCGGCACGGTCGCTGCCGTCGACGTTTCAGTCGGCCAGCTGGTTCATGCCGGCCAAGTTTTGGCGACCCTGGATAACTCGACGCTCGCGGCCGGACTCGAAGGGGCGGACGCTGACGTCCTCTCGGCTGAGGCAAATCTTTCCAGCGTGGAGAGGGGCGCCACCAGCGAGACGCGCGCCGTGTCCAGCCAAGGTGTCGCCACGGCCGCGGCCGCACTCGGCATTGCCGAGAATGATACATACATAAAAGTCCTTGATGCCATTCTCAACAAGTCCGACACGCTATTTGCCAACGGCACGTCTCCCAACCCGATTCTGGTCATTCCCGTGCCGGACGCCACGGCCGTCATCGCCGTAAACAGCCAACGCGTCGATATCGGCCAGCGCTTGAATAACTGGAAGAATATGCTGGCGGCGTCATCATCGCCGACCGACCAAGGACTCATACAGGAGGCCTCGAGCGACATTTCTGCCACGCAATCTTTCCTTAACACGATTTCCGCTTGGACCAACCGTCTCAACGTCAATAATACCGGCCTGACCCAAGACCAGATCATGGCGTATGTTTCCGCCATGAATGGGGCACTCGTAGAAGTCAATGCCGCCGCCGGCGAGTTTACTTCAGCTCTTCAGGCTTGGCGGACGGCTGGCGACCAGCAGGCCGTCGTCACGGCTTCGAGCACGGATGAATCCGTGCAGATAGCGCAAGCCGCCGTGGCCAAGGCCCGGGCGGCGGTGGCTTCGTTCCAGAGCCAGATCGCCAACGGTCAATTGGTTGCGCCATTCGACGGCG
>JAGWLE010000030.1 GCA_028864955.1 Patescibacteria group bacterium
CGCCTTCATCCCCCAAATCGCCCAAAAAGCGAGCAGTGAAGCGGGCGGCGCGGCAGGAGGGGTCTGGGGAGGAATGCCGCGCCGCCCTCAATTCTGCGACCTGCGTTTTGCGACTTCGCTTTCCGATTGCGATTTCGTTGTTTTGCGGAGAGGGGGAGATTCGAACTCCCGAGACCCTTGCGAGCCTGCCGCATTTCGAGTGCGGTGCCTTCGACCACTCAGCCACCTCTCCATCCGACACCAAACGGTGTGCATCATACCATACCACTTTTTGCCAAAAACTCAAAAAACTGGTATGTTTTGTACGCATTGGCCCCATCGTCTAGAGGCCTAGGACAGCGGGTTTTCAATCCGTTAACCGGGGTTCGAATCCCCGTGGGGCTACCAGTGAACCGTACCATGCAGAGAGAAGACGCCAGAACGGACAAAAAATCCCGGCGGATTAGGCGGGGATTGTGCAGAAGTAGCCTCGGACGGACTTGAAGCCCGCAGACCCTTCACAGGCTCTTCAACTGTACACCGGATGCGCCCGGGTTCGCAGAAAGCAGGCGAAGTTGTTCATGAAAATCCTCAGTTCGCAAAGCTTGGCCGGCAACGTGCGGTAATTGCGAAGGTGAGCCACTGCCACCGGCCTGCACTTGAATACGGGACGGTAGTGGCGGATGCCGTTCGATAGCTCGAGATCGAGAGCCTTGTAACCGATCCGGGCATGTTCGCAGGCGCGTTCGATCATCTCCGAATGCAGATCGCGGATGCCGAAGAGTTCGCAGGCGTGCGGCTCTATGCCGATGATGAAACTGCACAGCTCTTCAACGCTGAACCTGAGACTCGGCGAAAGGCAGACTGGAATTCCCCAGACAATGTCCGTAACGGTCAGATGCGCCAGCGCCTGCTTAAGTTGGGCATGTTCTTCATTTGTCATAACATCTGCCGTAACACTACACAAAACCACGACAGTATTCAAGGTGCTCAAGATCATGGCTGATGATAGAATAAGCCTGAATGAATCAGTCGTCCTTCCAAGGCGGATCTCTTCACAGGAAAGTTGCCGCCGCCATCGCGTGCTTCATCTTCGGTTTTGGCGCATTGTGGGCGACAAAACAATTCCTCGGCGCCGGTCTCGGAGACTACTCTGGAACGTCAGCCGGCGGAGTATCCGCCGCCCAAGTCATCGGAGCCGACACCGAATCGCTGCCGCCACAGACTGATTCCCTCATGGCTCCCGGACATACCTGGCCAATCGCCACGCCCCTGGTCACGACAGCCGCGCCGGCCACGGCCAGCATGTTGGAAAGCGTCAAGCAAAGTCCGGCTGAACCGTCCGTCACCGTGCTCATGGGCGGCGATGTCATGCTGGACAGGCACGTACGCTTGCTCGGCATGACGTACGGCTACGATTCCCTATTCGCGGGCATATCGGACCTCATGAAAACCGCCGACATCAGTGTCGTCAATCTCGAAGGCACCATCACGTCCAGTCCCTCGCGTACGCTGCTGGCTGATAACAACACCACTCAGGAACTCTCTTTCACATTCGACCCGGCAACCGCCGCCGTGCTAAAGAAATCCGGCATCGACCTCGTTAGTTTGGCAAATAATCACGCCGATAACTTCGGCGTGCAGGGCTTGAGAGAAACGCAATCATATTTGGCTCACGCCGGCGTCGGCTATTTTGGCGATCCCTGGAACGATAGCGGCACGGAAAAGATCATCAGCAAGAACGGCATCACCCTGGCTTTTGTCGGCTATCACGCCTTTCAGGGCGGTTTTGACCGTGTCATCGCCACCGTCAAGCGCTTGAGCGCCGACGGCGACTTCGTTATCGTCATGCCGCATTGGGGTATTGAATACGCCGCCCTGGCTACGGTCGATCAGCATGCTCGGGCGCGCGCCTTGGCAGCTGCCGGCGCTGGAGCGATCATCGGTTCTCACCCGCACGTGACCGAGGATCACGAGTGGTTGCCAGCCGCGGATGGCAGTTTCGTGCCAGTCTATTATTCGCTTGGCAACTTGCTATTCGACCAGTATTTCTCGCCAAGCGTCATGGAGGGAAACATCATCAGTCTGACGATCACCCGGAATGCCGCCGGCAAGGCCAAGCTCTCGGGATTGCAAGTATTCACGACATCGCTGGCCACTCATTTCGGCCCGGAGATCATCTCCATGCCGACGGCCGACGATCCGCCCAGCACCGTCATACCTTCTCCTTCCCCATAGCAGTATCGGCGCTTGTAATACCATGTAACTTGCAGTATTTCGAGGCGTCGGACTAAATGTGTTACGGGATTTCATCAATTTTATCCGCACGCGCGGCATCGTCGGCTTTGCTGTCGGTTTTATCATTGGCCGGGCCATCTCCGACTTGGTCGGTTCACTGGTGACCGACATCATCAATCCCGTCATCGGCATCCTGCTCGGCAGTTTTGGCAACTTATCCGACCTGTCCGTTCATGTATTTTCCGCTTCAATCAATTATGGAAAGTTTCTGAACTTGGTTATCAATTTTTTTATTTTGGCATTCATTGTCTATTTCGGCTCGAAAATCCTGCGGCTCGAAAGGCTCGACAAACCAAAAAGCGACTGATATAGTGAGCTGCGTTATCGCGCGCTTAGCTCAGTTGGTAGAGCATCGTCTTGACGTGACGAGGGTCGCAGGTTCGAGTCCTGCAGCGCGCACCTTTCCAGACAGCGGATTTAGGATCTTTGATCACACGGCGCCGCTGAATCGCGCCTGATACATCTTCCATGACCATTCTCGGCATTGAAACAAGCTGCGACGAAACCGCCCTGGCACTCATCGAGACGCGGCCGGCCGGCCACGAACTCGAAGTCCGAGTCGGCGCATCGCTGGTACATTCCCAAGCGGACCTTCATAGCGCCTACGGCGGGGTATTTCCCACGCTGGCCAAACGGGAGCATGGTCGGAACCTGATTCCCCTTCTGCACAGACTCCTCGTCAAAGCGGCATTGGCGGAGGCGCCGGACAGGTTCGTCGATGACGAGCGCTACGCGTCCGCCATGTCGCGATTCAATTCTGAATTCGCGCCGCAAAATCCCGACCTCTGCGATTCTTTCAGCGGCGCGGCCTTCCTCAAGCGGATACCGCCGATAGATATGATCGCCGTCACCGAGGGTCCGGGCCTCGAACCGGCGCTCTGGGTCGGTATCACCGCCGCCCGGATGCTCGGCGAGCTCTGGCAGATGCCCGTCGTGCCCGTCAATCACATGGAAGGCCACATCGTGGGATCTTTGCTCGATGAAACGGTTCCGACCGGCGCCTGGCAGACGCTCAAAAAACCGGCACTGCCGGCGATCGCCCTGCTCGTGAGCGGCGGACATACGGAGCTCGTCAAGGTCTCCGAACATGGATACGCCGTCATCGGCGAAACCCTTGATGATGCCGCCGGTGAAGCATATGACAAAGTCGCACGCTTGCTCGGCCTGCCATACCCCGGCGGACCGCACATATCGATGCTGGCAAAGCAGGCAGAGGACGCCGGCATCAGATCTTCCGTCAAACTTCCCCGCCCCATGAAATCAAGCGGCGATCTCAATTTTTCCTTTGCCGGACTCAAGACAGCCGTTCTCTACGCCGTCCGGACCGCGTCGTCAGACGGTTCGCTGGCCGAGGATTGGAAACGCGGTCTGGCGCGAGAATTTGAAGACGCCGTGGCCGAAACACTGACGGCCAAGGTCCGCGCCGCCATCGAGCTCGCTGGCGCGCGAACTCTCATTGCCGGCGGCGGCGTCATGGCCAACACGCGCCTGCGCCATGAATGCCTGGATATCGGCGCCGAATACGGCATTCCCGTGCTCTTGCCGTCCCAACGCCTCTCCGGCGATAACGCGCTCATGATCGCCCTGGCCGCCGGCCTTGATCATTCACGGCATATTCAAGTACAGCGGACTCTCAAAGCGGACGGTACAAAGAGACTCGGTCCGTTTTGAACGGCTAGCGGAAAAGACTGAGGATGAAATCCCAGAAACGGCGGAGGAACGAGACGTTGCCGACGGCAGCCGTATTGGCTGAATTCGGTTCAGGACTGAGTACGGCCAGAGCCGTCGAGTCCGTGGCATTGCCGGTTGTCATGGTCATCTGCGCGGAACTGGAAGCTGACGTTGAGGAGGCGCTGGCGGCCAGAGCCAGAGTATTCTGGTAATTTTGGATGATACCCAACTCAGCCGTCGTCAGCGACAACGGAATCTGGCAGGCAAGGTTATTAATTTCCTTGACGGTTGTGATGTAGGTGATGCCTGACGGCTGCGTGGCGCCCCACGGTCCCATGATCGTGCTCATGTATTTTGTTTGGAACGCTTTGACGGCGGCTACGGTCTTATCATCATAGACGCCGTTCACATCGACATCGAATTTCTCGTAATTTTTCAAGAAGGCCTGAAGCTTTGAAACCTGGACGGGATCATTCGCCCAGCCATGTTCCATGACTTGTACGCGCAACAGCGGACAGGCGGCATTCGGAGTCGTGCTGCTTTCCAAGCCGGTAGCGGCCGACGAGAGCAGTACGCTACCGCCGATATAACTGCCGCTAGAGCTGGTGTTGGTAACGCTGCCGGCATTATTCGAGGAACCGCCGTTAGTGGCCGGGGTCGGCGTCGGGGTGGCGGAACCGGCTGTCGAACTGGAACCGCTGGTGTTCGGCGTGCCTGATCCGCTGGAACCGGCTGTCGAACTGGAACCGCTGGTGTTCGGCGTGCCTGATCCGCTGGAACCGGCTGTCGAACTGGAACCGCTGGTCGCGGGCGCGGTCGCGGGCGTGCCAGCCGTGGAGCCTGACGATGAGGTCGACGGAACTGTCGGGGCAGTGGCAGACGAGCCGGACGCGGACGAGGACGGCGCCTGGACTGAGGTGCCGATCGAGGCACTCGAAGCTGAAGCCGTCACCGACGGCGCGGATACAGGCGTAATTGCCGGCGTCTGTGATGGCGTCGATGATGGCGTCTGTGATGGCGCCGGCGTCTGTGTCGGTTGGTCGGCAAATGACATTGTCGGAGAACCGACTAGGACAAGGGCTGCTATGCAGGCGATAATGGTTTTATTCATGAAATTCAGGCTATGCTAGCCGTTAATGTTAAATCTCGGCGCGCGGTGCGCGATGATTGATGTCTACCATACTGTATAAAAATGTCAAGGTGTGCGACTGGCAAGCCTCGAATGGACCCATATAAGAAATCCCCAGCCAAAAGACTGGGGATGTGCGTCAGATACGGCTTTGATGAGGGCTGGAACCGCTCAAAAGCTCTGAATGACGGCGCGAAAGTATCTCTGGGAGGGAGACAGCGCGGAATGGTGATTACCGGCGCGCCCGGACCAAGCAAGCCTTGAGGTTGCCAGGACCCAAACGGCGTCGGCGCGCCAAAGATCTGATACACGGCGTTGCTGCTCGGCGGTATCGGCACATAGACACTCAAGCTGCCGTCAGTATTGTTGTGCACGCCCAATTGCGGCGGCTTACTGATGGCCGGCGCGCGCGTCGAGACGACAGCCCAGCTCATGGTGTTCGTGTCGCCGCCGACCATGGCGCCGACCGTCAAACGGAATTCTCCGTGAACGCCGATCATGCTGGTGATGTACGAACGGACAACCGCCGGATCATCCTCGTACAGATTCATGAAGGCTATGACAGCCACATGCCTGCCTTTGACGGTGTCCGGGCCACCTGTCATCTTTGTGCCGTCGGCCTGGACGACATAAGCTTCCGGCGTATACGTGTCGCCGATGAATCCGAGCGTGTCGGCCAGTGAGCCGTTTGGATTATCGGCCGTTTGATCGTTCGAGGAAGAGACAACCTGAATGTCCGAAAGAGCGACGCTATTGGCCTCGTCGGCCGCATCAACAGTGATGACTTCGGCCAGGCTGAGGTTGGTCGTACCCGGCTGATAGTTGAAGCTATCGATGGTCGCGCGACCGTCGCAGAGGACGTAGCCGTTGCCGGCGCCATCAAGCCGTGAATGCAGGCTCCGCGCTTCGATGTCCGAAAGCAACATGTCTTCCGAAGCCGTGGTCCGCGCCATCATCGCGATGGTGACGAATATGACCGGCGTGGTATTCGTACTGAGCTGACTGGCGCTCGAGGGCGCTGGACAGCTCGCCCATAGACCGAAACTGGCAATAATTGCGTGTCGTATGTGATTTTTCATGTTCATGACTGCCGAGCCGCATCTAACGGAACCGGACCCCCTCATGGCAGGCCCTTCAAAATTCCGGAAAATTGCGGCAGCAAACCTATCTAGGTACTATCAGATTATTTGTTCTTTGTCAAGCTAAGACAAGCGATGATATACTGTCGGCACATGGCCAGCACCACTCTCATCTACGCCACCATCGCCGGTCTCGTGCCATCGTTGATCTGGCTTGTATTCTGGATCCGCGAAGATTCGGCCCAGATGGAGCCGCGCCTGATGCTTATCATATCGTTTGTCGCCGGCATGTGCGTCGTCGCAGTCGCGCTCTTCCTCGAACAATACACGGCCGGCTTCATCATTGGCGATACGACGCGATACGTCGTCTGGGCGGCCATCGAGGAACTCATGAAATTCACAGCCGTAGCCATCGTCGCTTTGAATACCGACTGGAATGACGAACCTATAGATGCCATGATCTATTGCATCGTCGTGGCTTTGGGCTTCGCGGCCGTGGAAAACACGCTATTTGCGCTTGGTCCGCTATCAGCCGGCTCCATAGCGGAAAGCATCGTTAACGATAACATGCGATTTATCGGCGCCACGCTGGTGCATACAGTTTCGTCCGCTCTGCCCGGTTTTGCCTTGGGTTGGGCATTCTACCGCGGCTACCTGACAAAATTTTTTGCGCTGATCCTGGGGTTGTCCGCAGCCGTCGCATTGCATGCCGCATTTAACTTGTCTATAATTAACAGCGTCGGTGCCGATACGCTCCGCACATTCGCCTGGGTTTGGGGCGCCGTCGTGATCTTGATCGTCCTTTTCGAGGAAGTCAAAGCCGTGCAGCCGCGGATCCAGAAGATCTGACATGTCCACATCTATAAACATTAATAGACATTTATAAACTATCATGGCAAAGGACAAACGATCTTTTTTCGAAAGGCTGACGGGCAGCGTTCACCTCAATGATGACGTCGAGGAGCCGCGCGGCCAAAAAAAGCCCATGCGCGCCGCCGTCTCAGAAAACGGCTCATGGATGGATTCCGAAACCGAAGAAGAGGGTGAACTGACCGTCGATGTCTACCAGACACCCGAAGTGATCGTCATCAAGTCGATGATCGCCGGCGTGCGTCCGGAAGATCTCGATATTTCAATCACACGTGATTCTGTGACCATTCACGGCAAACGCGAAGAAGAACGTGTGGCGCGCGATGAAGACTATTTCGCCCGCGAATTGTATTGGGGCTCATTTTCCCGGACCATTACCCTGCCAGAAGAGATCGATGTCGATGAGGCCGAAG
>JAGWLE010000031.1 GCA_028864955.1 Patescibacteria group bacterium
AACCAAAATTCAGGCTACTGCTACAGCCGCGTGGCCGGCAATATGCGCGCCGCTTACGCAACGACGACGACGGCAGTCATCTACTTCCGGGATAGCGGAACAGGGAATATGGTGGCACAATGCCTCGACAATGCACCGACGCCGACATTTGCCGACAACGAATGGAAGTGCACTAACGATGTTACCGCCCAGCCCCTGTCTTTGCCGGCATTCAACGCGCTCATTTCGCAGTACGCGGTGCAGTAGGGAAATACGTGTTGCGGGGGCCGGAATCGAACCGGCAATTTTCAGGTTATGAGCCTGACGGGTTACCGTTACCCTACCCCGCGATATTAAGTACGCCGCAACTTGGCAATACGTTCCGACCAGTATGCCATGATGGGCCTGATTATGCAATAGAGCCGTGTACACAGTTTGCATGCCGGTCATTTTTCGTTTAATGTAGGTGACACGATCGTCAGCTGATTCGAAATGCCGGCGTAGCTCAGGTAGTTAGAGCGAGGGACTCATAAGCCCTAGGTCGCAGGTGCAAGTCCTGCCGCCGGCACATTTCTTGCGTTTTTGCCTCTTCTTGCTAGACTGATTCAACGCTATTTGCCTGCGGTCGTAGCTCAATTGGCTAGAGCACTCCCCTGTCACGGGAGAGGTTGCGGGTTCGAGCCCCGTCGACCGCGCAAGGATGATATACTTTGTCCTGTAGGAAGTATTAGTCTTCTATGGATAAAGATACTTTGATTCGCCTATATGTAGATAAAAAGAAATCTGAACATGGAGTTTTGACGGTCTACTTTAATAATAGGAAACTGAGAGACCTTATCTGCACTGAAATTGAAAACCTCTGATTTTTATATTATGATGCGATAGTTCTTCAAAATATAAGCCGATGTAGCTCAGTTGGTAGAGCACTCCCATGGTAAGGGAAAGGTCACCAGTTCAATTCTGGTCATCGGCTCACGGGTAGGCGCTGGTCATTGGTAGCTAGTCTCTAGTAACCAGTCATCAGCGTCTAACTGCCACCTTAGCTCAGTTGGTAGAGCACAGCTTTCGTAAAGCTGGGGTCCCCGGTTCAAGCCCGGGAGGTGGCTCACGAATACGTCAAAAGGAACATAAGCATTGCAGATGAACAAGGACCAGATACAACACAAAATCGCGGAATTGGAGACCGCCATGGCTGCGGCCGATTTTTGGACAAATAAAGAAAAGGCGCAGGCAGTCATCCAAGAGCACAAGAGGTTGAAGGGCGAGCTTGAAGGAGTGGGGCAGTATGACAAAGGCGACGCCATCCTCTCGATCCTCTCGGGTGCCGGCGGTGATGACGCCGAAGATTTCTCGGCGATGCTCCTCAGGATGTACCGCCGTTACGCCGAAAGCAAAGGTTGGGGCTGGTCGGTTATTCATGTCAATGAAAATGACCACGGCGGCTACCGCAATGTGACCGTCGAAGTTTCCGGCAAAAGCGGCGGCCTGGCGACTGACAGCGGCAGGCTCGGCGCCTATGGCACGCTCAAGAATGAATCGGGCGTGCACCGACTCGTGCGGATCTCGCCATTCAACGCCAACGACAAACGCCAGACATCATTTTCACTCGTCGAAGTCATACCAAAGCTGGAAAAAACGAGCTCGAAGGAGATCATGATCCCTGACAGTGACCTGGAGATCAGCATTGCCAAGTCGGGCGGTCCCGGCGGCCAGAATGTCAATAAACGCGAAACAGCGGTGCGATTGCTCCATAAACCGACCGGCATTTCGATACACGTAACGTCAGAGAGATCCCAGGCCCAAAATCGCGAGAAGGCGCTCGATATTCTGCGCGGCAAATTGTGGAAAAAAGCCGAAGATGACCGCCAAGCCAAGGAGCGAGGCATGCAGATCTCGTCAACCACTTCCATTGAATGGGGCAATCAGATCCGCTCATACGTGCTTCATCCCTACAAAATGGTCAAGGATCACCGCACTGACTGCGAGACATCGCAGGTTGACAAGGTGCTGGAAGGAGACCTTGACGCTTTCATCGAGGCTGAAAGAGATTTGTAGCTGCGCGCCGGCGCTCAAACTATGTGTAAGAGGCTTCGCCTCTTCCACAAGTTCTCGCTTGGCGCTATATTCCACACTGTTCCATATATCGCCGGCGCTCAAACTATGTGTAAGAGGCTTCGCCTCTTCCACAAGTTCTCGCTTGGCGCTATAATCACGAAATACCTTGATATGATTTATTACGATAAAGTGACGAAAGTGTACCCCGATAAGACCGTGGCCATCGACGGTGTCAGTCTGGGCATTGAACCAAAGGAATTCGTGACCATCGTCGGCCAGTCGGGTGCAGGCAAGACGACGCTCATGAAGATGCTCATCGCCGAGGAGTGGCCTTCTGATGGCGCGGTCTACTTCGAATCAGCCAATATTCACAGGCTGTCAAAGCGCCAGATGAACAAGCTGCGCCGCCGCATCGGCATGGTTTTCCAAGATTATCGTCTCATTCCCAATAAGACCATATATGAGAACATCGCCTTTGCCATGGAAGCGACTGGCCGGAATGATCGTGAAGTCGCCGCGGATGTGCCGCACGTCCTGGAACTGGTCGATCTTGGCCACAAGATCTGGAATTTTCCCCACGAATTGTCCGGCGGTGAGCGGCAACGTGTGGCCATAGCCCGGGCCATCGTCACCCAGCCGGATGTCATCATTGCCGATGAACCGACCGGCAATCTCGATCCCACGAATACATACGAGATCATCCGCATTTTGCAAAAGATCAACGAGCTGGGCACGACAGTCCTCTTAACCACGCACAACAAAGGCGTCGTCGATACCGTCAAGGGCAGAGTCATCACCATGGACAAGGGAAAAGTTGTCAAAGATGACAAAAACGGCAAATATATTCTATAAATTTTGATTCCATGGTATTTACCCCGATAAAACGCATCATCAGATCAGGTTTCGTTAACTTTTGGCGGAACGGTTTTTTGTCGTTTGCCGCCGTGGTTGTCATCACGTTGTCGCTCTGCACGCTCGGCTTGATCATCTTTACCGGCGTCTTCGGACAGGCGCTCATCAATGACGTCAAGGATAAAGTCGACATCAACGTTTACTTCGCTTTGGGCGCCCAGGAATCCGATATCCTGGCGCTGCAGCAGGAGATAAACGCCTTGCCGGAAGTGGCTTCGACGACGTACGTTTCCAGCGACGCCGCTCTGGCCGCCTTCAAAAACAAATGGCAGGACAACGCGCTCATCATGCAAGGACTTGATGAAGTTGGCGACAATCCCTTTCCGGCTTCGCTCAACATCAAGGCCCAGGATCCCGGCCAGTATGGCGCTATCGCCGATTATCTCACGAACAAGAATCCGACCGACGCCAGCGGCACGCCGCTCATCGAGAAGGTCAATTATGAGGAAAACAAGCTTATCATCGATCGTTTAAGCAAAATTATTCCAGCCACGGAAAAGGCCGGTACGGTCATGGCGCTGATATTCGTGGTTGTGGCGGTCATCGTCGTCTGGAACACGATCAGGCTGATCATCTACACGGCCAAAGACGAGATTTCTGTCATGAAACTGGTTGGAGCCAGCAACAGCTACGTCCGCGGACCGCTGGTCGTTTCGGGCGCGTTGTACGGCCTCGTGTCCGGCATCCTTACGCTGGCGCTGATGGCCGCATTTGCCTATTGGAGCGACACGCTGATCCTCCGCTTGGCTGGCGTCGAGGTGGCATCTGACTTCGAGTTGGTCGTCAATGTGCTTTCGAACTATTTCTGGGCGAATTTTGCGGAAATGTTCGTCATCATCATCGGCAGCGGCGTCATCCTCGGCGCGCTCTCGAGTTATGTGGCGGCTAGGCGCTATTTGAGAGTGTGATGATCGGAAAAACTTGGCGGCCGTTGTGCCGGGAATGACAGTTGTTGTATACTTTGCGCATGAAGAAGGTCAAGCCTCGAGCCGGCAGGAAAGTTCAAACGAAAAAGGCCGCGTCTCCTCATCCTCACAAGTACGTATTCATCATCGGCGGCGTGATGTCGGGCGTGGGCAAGGGCATCGCCACATCGTCTATCGGCATGCTGCTCTCCAGCCGAGGCTTCAAAGCCAATCTAGTCAAAGTTGACCCGTATCTCAATGTTGACGCCGGCACCATGAACCCGACGGAACACGGCGAGGTCTTTGTGCTCGATTCCGGCCTGGAGACTGACCAGGACATGGGCAATTATGAGCGATTCCTGAATCGGGACTTGACCAATGCCGACTATATGACCTCCGGCATGGTCTATAAGTCGGTCATCGACAAGGAACGATCATTGCAATATGGCGGACGCTTTGTGGACGCGGACCATGTCCGCGAGGAGATCGTCGACCGGATCGAAGAGAGCGCCCGCCTGAACAAGTCGGACATCACGGTCGTCGAGATCGGCGGCACGATCGGCGATTATCAGAATGTCATGTTCTATGAGGCCGCCCGGGTGATCAAGATCAGGCATCCGCACGATGTGCTCTTTATCCTGGTCTCGTATCTGCCGGTGCCGGGCACGATCGGCGAGATGAAATCAAAGCCGACGCAGAATGCGGTCAAACAGTTGAACGGCTACGGCATCCATGCCGACATCATCATTGCCCGCGGGCCGATGCCGATCGATCACAAGCGCAAAGAGAAGATTGCCTTTACCTGCAACATCGATCCACACCATGTCATCTCGGCGCCGGACATCAAGAGTATCTATGACGTGCCGGTAAATTTCAAACACGATCGTATCGACGAGATCATTCTCAAAGGCCTCGGCCTGCCGGTGCCAAAATCCGATGAGTCTTACGCCGCCTGGCAGCGTATGGCCCGCGGCATCAAGAATCACACCAAGCATACCGTCAATATCGCCATTGTCGGCAAGTATTTCAATACGGGCGACTTCGTGCTGGCTGATTCGTATATATCTGTCATCGAAGCCATCAAATTTTCGGCCCACACCTGCGGCGTCAAGGCGGTTATCCATACGGTCAATGCGCGGGATTTCGAAAACCCCAAGGTACGTCACTCGCCGTATGCCGTGCTCGACAGGATGGACGGCGTGATTGTGCCGGGCGGTTTCGGCGAGACTGGCATAGAGGGAAAATTGAGCGTCATCCGCCGCTGTCGCGAGCATGATATTCCGTATTTCGGCCTGTGCTACGGCATGCAGCTCATGACCATCGAGTTCGCCCGTTCTATTCTCGGCTTGGCCGAGGCGCATACGGCCGAGATCGATCCGCACTCGCCGCACCTGGTGATCGACATCATGCCTGATCAAAAGAAAAAGATCGCCGCCGGCAATTACGGCGGTTCCATGAGGCTCGGCCTGTACCCGACAAAGCTGGAAAAAGATACGGTGGCCTACGGGGCTTACGCGGCCAATGCGCGGTCGGACCGCCAATTGCCGGCGAGCCGCCTGATACGCGAACGTCATCGACACCGCTACGAAGTCAATCCGCGCTACATCAAGCGCCTGGAAGAGGCCGGCCTGGTGTTTTCGGGCAAATCGCCTGACGGCTCGCTCATGGAAATAGCCGAACTGCCGCGTACCGGCGATCATGCGCACCCGTTTTTCTTGGGCACGCAATTCCATCCGGAATTCCTGGCTCGGCCGCTCTCGCCGCACCCTCTGTTCACGGAATTCGTCAAAGCCGCCAAGGATCGCAGCAAAAAACTATTCGATGTCCGGATGGCGGAAATGACAGGGCAGAGTGATGGCACGGCCATGGGTCCGGCCACGGCCGAGGTCATGTCGGACACCGCGCTCTTCAACGATCCGCAAAAAGTGGACGGTGAATGATATCCGTGATACCGTCTCTGCAGACCGGCATGCCTGCCGGCTAGAAAGGATATACGAGACAGCTCATTTCATGTGCCTCGCGCCTGCTGGCCTGGGTTTCGACATACCTGGCAAGCAGCGCGTATTATTACATCTATCTCGCGTACGAGATCGGCCGTCGCGGCGTCGTAGCCGGCGGTCTGGTGCTCATCGCCGAGCAGTTGGCGGTCTTTACCTCACTGGTTTTCATCCACGACTGGCTCGATCTGGACATTCTGGGCATCGAAGCGGCCAGAGCGGCGTATCGCGCCCGTCAGGCTCGCGCCGCCGCTCACGGTCGCCGACCGCTATGGCGATGCTTGATCCAGCTGGCGGCCGGCGTAGTGGGATTCTGGGTGCTGACTATACCATTCTCGCCCTTGAATACGGTGCTGGCTCTGCGCAAAACAGGACACAGAGGGCTCCGGGCGAGAGATGTCTGCACGCTCCTTGCGGCGGTGGTATTTGCCACGGCCTATTGGGTGGCGGCCAACCGTCTGATTTTCCGGCATGTCTGGAACAGCTTGCGCCTGTTTATCGGGGGATTCATTCGTTAACACGCGGCGCACGTTCCCCAACGTGCGCCATTCTCATGCAGTCTCCTCAAATTTCATAACGACTTGAATAAAGCGCTGTTTTGTCGTATTTTATGTGGACACGATGTTTGGGCCGTGCTTTGTCGGCTGTCGCCCGAATCCTTGCGGGATCGTCTAATGGTAGGACAACGGACTCTGAATCCGTTTATCTTGGTTCGAATCCAAGTCCCGCAGCCAACACATGCACCCTGACCGAGAGCCATATTTTGAATATACAATTGGTTCTAGACCGAGAGGGGCCGGGTGCAGAAATTCGATGAAAATTTCAAGAATAATTTATGGATTACTAACAGCAGCTCTCACATGGGCATACTTCATGCCGTGGCTGATCGATCATGGTCAAAACTTTCCCGGCTGGGCGACAGTGCTCTTCTCTTTCTTCTACTTCGTCGGTGTCTCTATCGCTATAGTTATTTTCTTTACCGGCTATCGAGCCGTCGGACTCTCGATATTTGCAGGTGTGATTATGATTGCTAGCAACCTCTTAACAGGAATATTTCTTGGACTTAGTGCTGCTATGGGCATTGGACAACTAGGAGCAGGATTTGAGCTGGCGTTTATAACAAGTCTCGTCTATCTCATCCTTGGTCCGATATGCGGAAGTAAGTTTGAAACCGCCTAATGAAAGACAATTTTGGTGATTGGGATTTGCCTGGAGGTCGGATAAAGAAGGATGAATTTGAGGCACCTTTGGAAAAAATTATCGAAAGGAAAATGATACAAGAGTGTGGTTCGGAAGTTAAATACGAAATTGGGAAACCGCTTTTGTTTTTACGGCACGAAAGAGTTGAACAATCAGCCGGCAATCCTACCGTTAGAATATTTGCCGTTGGCTATCCG
>JAGWLE010000032.1 GCA_028864955.1 Patescibacteria group bacterium
AAAGTACCCAGAATCCTTTGTGAGAATCCTGGGTACTGCGAATAGAGCTACTCAGATTAACGATGGCCACCACCACGACCGCCACCAAAGTGACCGCCACCACCACGCCCACCGCCGAAGTGACTGCCACCAGCTCGACCTCCTCCAAAGGAGTGTCCGAAACGATAGCTGTTTACTTGGCCGCAAGCATGGTCGTACGACCGGAACGAATGGCCGGAACTCCAGCGATACATCCGTCGTCCGCCTATGAACACTGGCAGCCAGCAACCGCCGCCAAATGTGGCAACGGTGTAGGATGGACCATATGGCGCGAATTGATAGGTTGCTGCACCTTCATAATCGGCAGGTACGTCCGGGTATCCAGGAGGAGACGGCGGTGTGAGCGGTGCCTCGATAGCAGGTTGCGACTGCGTGGTTGGCGCTGATGGAGGCATTGTTGCCGGAGAATTTGTCGCCGGCGGAGGGACAGTTTCAACAACGTTCGTGACAAACTTGGTCACTGTAACCTCATTCGTCATCACCACTGTCACGTGGTTTGTTTGCCAAGCCTCCCGCGCCACGACATTTGTCGCTGGCGGTGCGCACGCACTGATGTAGTCGTTGTGATCGACTATCGGCTCGGGCGCGTAGCCGATGTAGGTGTGGTTGAACTGGTTGCCGACAACGTTGTAATTGCCTTGGACAATGTTGGTCGTGATATTGACATTGTGCCCGTCAATCGGATTTCCGAGTGATGGCAGGTTTGTCGACGACGACCCGAACCATGTCGGTGGCAAGAGACCGTGAAGTCCATTGCCAAAGTTCAACCCGTTGTGAAATGCCTGCCAGGCCAGGAAACAGAGAAGCAGCAGTGCCCCGATTCCGATGGCCCAGCGAGCCGTAAGGTTCTTGTCCTTCTGACCGTGGTTCTGCTGATTCTGCTGTTGTTGCTGCTGGGCTGCGGCCTGCTGGTTCAACTGTGTCTGGATGTTAGCAACACCTTTTTGAATGTCGCTCACACCAGTCGCAATGCCAGGAATGGCATTGAGATGACCGGCCGCATTCACCAAGGTTGGAAGGGCGGCTGTAAACACTTTGCCTCCCTCGGAAAACTCCTTGATGGCAGTTTTCTGTTGGTTGAGCACTTCCGTCTGATCCTTGAGAACCTGTTGATTCTGGCCGGAGAGATGGGTGAGCATGCTCAACGCAGCTCTCCAGTCAGGAGTCGTGGAGCCTGCTTGCGCAGCAGGCGTTCCAGCGGCCGGCGCCTGCGCGCCTGTCCCAGTTCCGGCATTCGTGCCAGTCGCACCTCCCGGTCGGGGGGCAGGGGCTGGTCGAGGTGTAGGAGCAGGGGCGGGTGCAGGTGTCGGATTTGCCGGAGGAGCTGTCGGCTTTGGAGCCGGCGCTGGTGCGGGCACGGCACCAACGGTGTGGTTGGAGCCTTCCCGGCGGATGAGAGTCTTGAGCGCATTCCCGGCTGCGTCATTTTGATCACGTGCCGTGATCTCGACGACGTAGTCGGTGTTGTCGTTCAGACTCTTACCAAACAGCGGCGAGACATCGAAGCTGTTATTAGCAGCTTCAGTCCGTTCCGCAACGGCACCCGTATCGGCCTTGCTGATCAATAGCCGATAGAAGGCAGCATTGGGAACTTCTGTCCAGACAAGAATCGAACCTTTGAATTCGGCGTTTTTCGGAGCTTCAAGTGGCATAACTGACCTTTCTATGGTTGTGGCTGTGGTTAAGCCATTTTTTCAAGTTGCTGTCGTTTGTTTAAATCTATACTGCAATTTTGACCAATGATAATTATATACTAAAATATAAGCTACGTCAAGTACACAGCGGTACCCGTCATTCGATATCCAAAAATAGAAAAGAGGCTTCTTGGTAGAAGCCCCTTCGCGTTTGTAGAAAGGTACGCGTATTTCTATGACCTTTTGTGTGTACCAGCATCGAAAGCGTCCGCGAGATCACGCTTGGTTTCTTCGGATACGCCTGGATAGTCCACGAAGACTCGCGAACTTCCGTTACTTTTGCCATTTCGGCTCGCCGGCAGTGTATGCGTTTCAGATCGTTGAGCTGCCAGTTCGCGACGCGCATCACTTCGCATCCGCTTGAACTCATTGAAGCCAGCATCTTCGTGCTGGTAGCCAAACTGAGTGATTCGCATAGCCCGATCATTAGTCATCGTCGATGGACGAGCTTCGATGCCAAGCGTGCCATTCAGTGCAGGACCATGATCCATCATGTGCCAGTGCAGCGCAGACGGATGATTGCCGGGCTCGCAGTAATCGCGGAATTCGGCTCGGGCGCGATCTTCCAGTGACGAATCTTCCATGCGGATCAATGCCCAGACAATCCGGTGATTGTAGCTTATCTCGGCATCATCACGGGTATTTGGAAATATCGAGAGGTTGCCAGACCGACGCCTGATGATGATCGCCTCGTACATGAAGTCTTTGCTACGGCTGGCAGCACCGACTTGCGCATTGTCGCTGCGAATAAGTGCTGCATATTTGCGCGTGCCATCACGACTGGTGTACACGGGGAATTTGCGCTGGTTGCGCAAGAGCTCCGTGATCGCCTCTTGGAACATGCTCTGCTGGATGACTACTTGGTCAAGCATCATCCTGGCCCATGTCGCAGTGTTCTCGTCGGATTCACCGCAGACTTTGTATGCGCGGCAGATCGATGAGAGCTCCAGGATTTCGCCGATATTTCTCTCTGACTCCCTCACAATTTTCTTGAGATGGAGCTGGATTGATATCGGCATCGCTGGATCATCCTTGATCATTTGGGCGACAACGTTCGTCGGACGAACGTAATCTGTACACTCCAGCGTTTTACCTTCAGCCTGCGCTTCGGCCACTTTCATCAAGTAACCGATGAGCATGCAGACGGCATCGTCGATCTGGAGATAGATCGCCGCTTGCTGATCAAAGGGATTTGAGTACAGCATGCAGCGTGTGAGTGCTGGCAGTTCTGTAGGAGATGATCCTCCTTCGGAATCGTTCAGCGTTACTGCTCGGATCAGGGGATTGACCGCTGTCGGCACACCGAGGAACGAGGCGACTTTGGAGGTGGTTGACGTATTGGGAATACGCCGACCATACCCGTCCTTGTCGTCAAACAGACCTTGGCATTGACCGAGTGGCCAGCGTCCGGCGGCGATATTCTCTGCCTCCGAACCGCTGAGCTTACAGGGCTCAATCTGGCAACCTGGTGCGAGCTGAATCTTGTCTCCTCCAAACGCTTTTACCAAGCCGCAGGGGACGACCTCATCGAGGTGGAAGCCTCGATGAGGGCAGATACTGTCAAACACAAAAGTGTTCATGACGAACCTTTCGTTGGACTGTTAAAGATCGCTTCAGGTATTCGTGCCGACAAAGCCGGACGAGTCTGAGATAGATCCGCTGGCCGCATTATAACATTTATATTGTATATGTCAAATGATAATTGTGCCGGGGAGAGGAATCGAACCTCCATGGATTGCTCCACATGCTCCTAAGGCATGCGCGTCTACCAATTTCGCCACCCCGGCCTCAAAATAATTAGAACATAGAGTAGAGTATTTTACTAGTTGGATGGCAGGCAGTCATTCAGCCGTATCCGGGCTGTGCCATACGGATTATCGAACGGAGGCAGAGTTATCCACTGATGCGTTCTTTGCGTCGGCTCATTTACATTATAATTATGGCCAGGTATTTCTCCATACCATTAACACATCTGTGTCGGCTGGAATTAGCGGTCTCATGCAGATTGAGCCGGCATGACGTCTAGATCGATGAAACATTCATCTTTATTCGCACGAGCTTTGGCCGTCTTCGCCCTTGCGGGGTGTGCGTTGGTATACGTTCTCTGGCGCTCGACGGCGCCGGCGCCATCAACAATTAGTCGTATTCGCGGTCCGGAACAAGCCGCTCAAGTCTCAACAGCTGTGATCAACGGATTGGTCGGTTGGTGGAAATTTGATGATGGTTCCGGGACAACCGCCGCTGATTCGAGCGGCAACGGATCAACCGGTACGCTTTCCGGCACGCCACTGCCCGCCTGGACGCAAGGAAAATCTGGTGGCGCCCTGTCATTCGACGGCCTGACGGATGCCGTTTCCATCGGCGACCGGTCTGTGCTGGATTTTGGCACAGGGTCGTTCAGCTACGGCATGTGGGTCTATGTCACGGCGCCGGCCGGCATCTGGGACGAACCTTGGGTCAAGGGCGGCGGCGCGGCGAGTTCCGCCGGCTATGACATGGAACTCGGTTCGGGTTCCTGGACCGCCAATATTGCCGACGGCACAAATGGCCGCCAGGTGGTCTTTTCGAATTCGCCGTACCTCAATCAATGGGTACAGTTGTTCGCTGTCGTTGATCGTTCCGCCGGCACATTCAAGGCATACGTAGACGGCCTGCCAGTGGCAAGTACGGCTCTGGCCAGCTTTGGTTCGGTGACGAGTACGGAATCAGCCATGATCTCCGGCCGTTATCCATTCAAGGGCTTGATCGATGACGTGCGCGTCTATAATCGCGCGCTCTCTGATTCTGAAGTGGCTGCCATCTATGCCGAAGCCGGACAAAGTGCGACAACACCGACGCCGACGCCAAGCCCATCGGCGCCGGTCACGACGGGCACGCAGACATCCGGTACGGGCAATGTGTACTACGTGAGTGCTTCCGGCAGCGATGCGAATGCCGGGACGCAGTCATCGCCATGGCGCACGATTCAGAACGCGTACAACCACGCGCAAGCCGGCGATACGATCCTCGTCGCGCCCGGCAGGTATACGGAGCTCTACAGTTCCAGCGACGGCATCGGCATTTTCCTGAACAGAAGCGGCACGGCTGGTCGGCCGATCACTCTACGCTCCCAGGTTAAAGGACAGGCTATCATCGATGGTGGAAATATTTCCGGCCATAATCGCGACCTCTTGATCTCCGGCAGCTATAATGTCATCGACGGATTCGAGATCACCCGGGCTTATGCGGCCGGTATATCGATTTTCAGCTATCAGGGAGGAGGGAATTACAACCAGATCATCAACAACACCATCGACTATAACGGCAATGTGAGCGGGATCGCCGGCAGCGGCGGCATTTATGACGACAAGGCCACGCATGATAATGTCTACGCCAATAACATCATCTCCCATAACGGTTCTCAAGCCGCCAGCAACGCGACGGATCAAGGCGTATATCTCTGCGGCGACAACGATGTCGTCGATAATAACTTGATCATATTCAATACGTCCTGGGGTCTGCAGGTGGCCGGTTATGATACGGTCTCGAATATGAAAATATATAACAATACCATTGTCGCCAACGGTCAAGGCGGTATAATTCTTTACTTGGTATTGAACAACATTGATATCAGAAATAACATCATTTACGGCAATACCGGCGAGGGCTACGGTATTGATTCGTACGAAGCCAGCGGCGGCGGCGTTGTCATTGATCATAATCTCATCTATGGCAACAGCGGTGGCTTGTGGACGTTCACGCGCGGCGGTTCATCGTATACCTACACCACGACGGCCAACATCACCAATGCCTCGCCGCTCTTCGTGAACTCGTCATCCGATTTCCACCTGCAGTCTAGCAGTCCAGCGATCAACGCTGGCGTGACGGTTGCGGGAGTCAGTCCGGACCTCGATGGCGTGTCACGGCCGCAGGGCAGCGCATATGATATGGGCGCGTATGAGTACGTCGGCAGCAGCGGTGCTGTAACAACGACACCAACACCAACGTCTGTCGCGCCGGCCGGTCCATACAGTCTCACGGTGAATGTCGGCGCCAACGGGTCGGTTTCTTCAGGTGGCGGTTCGCTCCGGTATTGCACCGGCAGCTGCAGTATCAGTCCGGTATCGCCTGGGGTGGTCATCTCGCTCACAGCCTATCCCAATCCTGGTTATGCGGCGATGTGGTCGGGTTGTACGTCGTCTTCCGGCAACAGTTGCTCACTGGCCGTGCCGCAGGCCAGCGTCACTGTCGGCCTCTCATTTTCGGCCGTGCCGGATCTGACCGCGCCCTCTGTTTCGTTGACGGCGCCGGTGAACGGCGCCACCATGTCCGGTCCGGCCGCGCCGGTGTCGGCGGTGGCAACCGACAATATCGGAGTTGCTGCCGTACAGTTCAAGATCGATGGCAACGCCCTTGGCTCGGCTCTGACCACTCCGACTTCGGGCAGTACATATTCCGGCACGTGGAACACCACAGCTTTTGCGAATGGCAGCCATACCGTCACGGCAACGGTGCTGGATACGTCCAATAACACGAATACTTCGGCGCCGGTCATCGTCACGGTGAATAATGAGAGCGCGCAAGCTTCGACGACGCCGACGCCTGTGCAAACATCAGCAAATACGCCGACGTTCACCCCATTGTCTACGGGAGCCGTTCCGGTAATTTCTTCGGGTGGAGGTGGTGGCGGAGGTGGCGGCGGCGGTAGCTCGTCTGGCGGTTCACAGGGTCCGGCAACCGGCGCGGCCGCGATCCTTACACCGGCTGTCAGCCAGCATGTATTGCCGGCAGGCGTTGTTTGTCCACCTGGTTTTGTCTGTACCCTGGTTGCGCCAAAGAGCAATCCAGCGGTTTCGGTCCTGCCAAACTTCAGCCGGCCGCTGCGTTTCGGCATGTCGGGAACCGATGTCAGGAATCTTCAGATATTTCTGAACGCCCACGGTTACCAAGTTTCTCTCTCCGGCGCCGGATCGCCCGGAAATGAAACAGCGTATTTTGGTCCGGCCACCCTGCGCGCGGTGGTGAAATTTCAGGAGGGCAATCGCGCCGCCATCCTTACACCAGCGGGCTTGACTCAAGGCACGGGATATTTTGGTCCGGCTTCGATTCGCTATGCCAATCAATTACTTTCGAGCTGATGTTCGGGGGTTGCCAAAAATTTCAGCGTTCTCATTTAGACGCGCATATTTAAAGGCAAAGAAGCACAGGAAAACCCGGAATATACGGGTCTCTCTGATTTTTTATGCATGCTCCGGCCGATGAACAAAAGAGACTCCGGTTGGAACCTCTAAGCCATAGACATAATAGTTATCACGACCTTGCCCACTTTCCCTGTGGTTTGGAATGCTCGGTCGTGCGAGCCATTTGGACTACTTACCGAGAATGATCAATTCTCGATGGTCCTTTAAGCCAGGGTTCCTGCTCGAGAGGATGATCCTCGCCGAGTGCTCTGATAAGGGAAATATCAAAGCAC
>JAGWLE010000033.1 GCA_028864955.1 Patescibacteria group bacterium
TTGGCTTCGGCTTTGGCTTTCTTTGCCTCGAATTCCTTTTGCGCTTGATCGAGTTTGTTTTTGGCGTTCTGTTCTTCCGCCTCCAGTGATCTGAGCTCACGACTCTTTAATTCATGGTCGTGCTCCTCCTTCTGTATCTGTCTTTTGAGGTCTTCGAGCGCCTGAGCGGAATTTGTATTTGAATAGAGCATGTTAGAGCGGCAGATCAAAGGCAAAGAATCCGGGGCCGGTGACTACCAGGGACAGGGCGATGAGAAGTAGCAGCACGTAATAATTCACGCCATCAGTCAGGAATGCTCGATTGCGGACGCGTCCGACGATGCGGATTATCAAATCAACCGCGGCCAACAAGGCCGCCACTTGCGTCCAGAGACCGATCAGGATGAGGCCGCCGACAACGCCTTCGAAAAGTCCGATCAGGCGCGCGTTAGTCGAGGCGCGACCGCGAAGAGATCGATATGTCCAGAACAAGAATACGGCGGCTAGACCCAGGCGCACCAGGGTCGGTCCGAGCCGAGTAAACGAAAGCATGTAGGGAAATACGGAAAGCATGATACGGGCGAAATGATTATGGATATGACCATAGTATACGGGATATTTGACCGAATTTCTAACTGTCATACTATAGAGATATGCAGAAAGGCGATGTCAGGCTCCTGCTCGACAATATCCGCAGCGTCCATAATGCCGGCTCAATTTTCCGAACAGCCGAAACGATCGGTATCGGCAGGATTTACTGTGCCGGCACGACACCCATCCCAATCGACCGTTTTGGCCGCCGGCGCCGCGATTTTGCCAAAGTCGCTCTGGGCGCGGAACACCTGATCTCGTGGCAGCAGGTGAATACGCCACTGGCGCTTATTCGCGAACTCAAGAGTCAAGGATATGTCATCATTGCTCTCGAGCAGACGAAGGGTGCAGTTGATTACCGGACGATTCACGTGTCTGACAAAGCACTGATCATTTTGGGCAATGAAGTCGTCGGCGTCAGCCGCCAGATATTGAAATTGTGCGATGTCATAGCGGAAATTCCGCTTCGTGGCCAGAAGGAATCATTGAATGTTTCTGTGGCGGCGGGCATATTCCTATTCGGGGCACTCTAACCCTAACTTTTTTCCGATAATTTCTGATGCGCATCGCAATAATGCGTGCCTCTGCCGCCGACGACTATTCGCCTGATCGTGCCCGGACAGCCGGGCTTTGCACACTTTATGCCGGTTTGTTGATAGGCAGAATGCTTTTCATGAAACAGACCTTTCTGACCATCAACATTCCGATAGTCAGAAGTCGAATCGCCGCCAAGATCAATGCCGCGGGCCAGTGTTTTCCTGATCGCTGCAAAGAGCAGTTTGCGTTTGGCAAGCGGAATATTTTTGACGCGTTCGAGCGGATTGATGCCCGCCCGCCACAACGATTCATCGGAGTAAATATTGCCGACGCCGGCGAGAATTTTTTGATCGAGCAGCACCAGCTTGATTTTGCCGTCGGACCGCAGGTCAAGCCGCGCCTCGAAACGCTTGAAGGTGAAATCATTTTCCAGCGGTTCCGGCCCGATGGAATGCAAATGCACGGATTCATCAATGATGTCCGTATTCACCGCCGTGACTTTGGCAAACCTGCGCACGTCAGAAAGCGCCAAATTTTTGCCAGTATTGAACGTCAAGACAAAATGCACGTGCCTGTTGAAAGGATCCTTCAATGATGCTGGTTCGACCGGAATCCAGGGATCCTTGGTGCGCGCGCCCGCAAAGCGGTATGTGCCGAACAGCAGATGTCCGGTCATTTTCATATGCACCAGGATAGTCAGTCCGCCGGAGAGGCGTATGAGAATGTTCTTGGCGCGCCGGTCAACGGATGTGACGGTCCGGCCGATGATCTCGAGCTTGAAGTGTTTGAAATAGCGGGGATCCTTGATTGTCTCGGAACCCTTGAAAAATTGACTGTCGTAGTCGGACCACGCGTCGCTGATCGTCAGGCCGATGATACGCTGTCGAAGGCCGTTGACGGTTGTTTGGACTTCAGGCAATTCAGGCATGCCGACACTCTACGTTCTCCAAACCGAAATGTAAAATCACCGCCGCTGCGGCAGTCATGTTTGCTATAATAAAGGCATGCGGTATATCTTTGGGGCCATATGCGCGTGTACCATATTTCTCGTGCCCTGGTTCATGCTGCATCCGGAAACTGCGCGTATCGTTTTTCAACCGGTCCAGGCGGTCGGCGACGAGCTTGCTTCCGTCATCTTTTCCCATGATCCGGTAACGGTCGCGGACCTGCAGAGTGATTACAATTCCGGCTCACTTTTCCAGGCGCCGCGCAAAGTTCGCATCCTGCTGGTGCCCGGACATGAACCCAATTACGGCGGCGCGGAATACGGTTCTCTCAAAGAACGCGATATGACAGTTCAGTTGGCCGACGATCTGCAGGCATTTCTCTCCGATAACCCTCATTATCAAGTTTTCGTTACTCGGGATACCCAGTCCTGGAACCCGATATTCGCCGATTATTTCCAGAACAATTGGAACGCCATCAAATCTTGGGAAGAAGCGCAAAAAAACGAGATACAGAACTTAACCCTGCTCGGGGAATTTCATCCGACCGGTTCGCAAGTTCAGCATATTGACGTGCCGGACGACGTGGCTCTGCGGATCTATGGCATAGATAAATGGGTCGACGAGAACGATATCGACATAGCCATTCATATTCATTTCAACGACTATCCGGGCCATTCGTCGGTACAGCCGGGCAAATACTCGGGCTTCGCCATCTACGTGCCGGAAGGCCAATACGCCAATAGCCAGACGACCAAGGTGCTGGCCGACGCCATCGAAAAGCGCCTCGAACGCTATAATGCCGTTTCCAATTTTCCCGGTGAGATCGGCGGCATCGTGCCTGATCAAGACCTGATAGCCGTCGGCGCCTATAACTCGGTCAACGCGCCGAGCATGCTCATTGAATACAGTTATATATACGAACCCCAATTTACAAACCCAAATCTGGAATCAACCGCCATCAAGGATCTGGCCTACCAGACATATCTCGGACTCCAGGATTTCTTTGATTCACCCGATGCCAGTTCCACGGATTCCTTCGGGACGCTGACGTTGCCTCATGCATGGACCAGTCCGACATCTAGCTCGGCAACTATGGCCTCATCGAGCGCCATCTACGCCCTGCAATCAGCGCTCATCGCGGACGGCGATTATCCGCCAGCCGGCAAATCCTTGAATACGTGTCCGCGCTCGGGCAAGTTTGGTCCCTGCACGGAGGCTGCTCTCCAGGCTTTCCAGGCAAAATACGGCATCAGCGGCGAAAAGGGTGTCGTCGGCTCCAAAACGCTCGATCGTCTCAATAAACTCTACGGCCAGGTTATCAAAGTTATTTAGGTTCGAGGGCGACTATCCCAGCCAATTCTTCCCGGGCAATGCCTGAATCGCTCCACGGCACTCTGGTGTTTCGTGGTCCCATGATATAGGGATCCGTGCCTTTTCCGGTGATGAGCACGGCATCTCCCGGCCGCGCGCGCTTCAAGGCTTCGCGAATGGCTTGGCGCCTGTCCATGATGATAGACGGCTGGTGGACCGTAATGCCTTTGGCGACATCTTCCACGATCTGCCGCGGATCCTCATCGTATGGATCCTCGTCCGTCAAAATTATTTCCTGGCAGTGCTTGTCGGCGATTGCGCCCATTTCCGCACGTTTCCAGCTGTCGCGGCCGCCGCCGGTGCCGCCCAGTACGCATATTTTACGGGTTGAACCAAAGACTTCGTAAAATTGTCGGAGGGAGTCCGGCGTGTGGGCATAGTCGACGACAACCGTAAATGCTTGACCGGCCTCGATCCGTTCGACGCGGCCGGGAATCGAAGCAATGCGGCTGACGGCTTTGGATATATCGTTCTCGTGAACGTTCTGCGTTCGAGCGGCCGTGATGGCGGCGGTCAGATTATAGAGGTTGAACAGTCCCGAAAGAGGCGAATGTACTCGCATGCCGCCGATGTTCAGTTCCAAACCTTCCGGCTTGATCTTGTACGGTTCGACGTCATGAATACTGTAGGGAACTTGCTCGTCGCATTCGCAGGCCAGGAATTTTTCGCCCTCTTTGTCGTCAATGTTCGCCACGATGATCCGCGGCCGTTTCGAAGATCGAGTCATATTGCGCGCGATAGCCAGCTTGGCGTTGAGGTAGTTATCGTAGGAACCGTGGGCTTCGATATGTTCCGGCGTGAGATTGGTGAATATCAGCATGTCGAGTTCAATAAACCTGTGCCGGTAGAGCAACGCGCCTTGTGAAGTCATCTCCATGATGACGTAATGGCAACCGGCGCGCACGGCACGGCGGATCAGTTTTTGCAAAGCAAAGCGGCCGGGCATACTCATTTTATACTTGTTTGGCCAGGTCGCGTCCGCGACCTTAAAGCGGATGGTGTTCGATACGGCGGTGATATAGCCGGCTTCTTCGAGGATGGCATTCAGTATTTCCGTCGTCGAACTCTTGCCCTTTGTACCGGTGACAGCGATGACCTTGATCTGCCGGGCGGGGAAGCCGTACCAGGCGGCCGCGGCCAAGGCCATGAGGTAATGGTAAACGGGGTTGAGGGCGTTGAATACGGGCTTTGGCACCATGCGCCGGACTATGCCGAGTGAGTGATTAAGCATTGGGATATGATGTCCTAGGCTAGTACCTTGAGCGCCGCCTTGACCTTGGCGCCAGTGTCGCGTATATTTTTGTCGACCTTTTTTAGGGCTTCGCGGGCATCGTCGGCGTCATAGCCAAGGGCCTTGAGAGCTTCGATGGCATCCATGTCGCTGGACATGGCGGCGCCAAGTTCGCGGATATCGACGCTCTCGATCGCGCCCAGCTTGTCTTTGAGTTCGAGTACGATCTTCTCGGCTGTTTTCCTGCCGATGCCGGATACTTTGACCAGATGTGCGGTCGAGCCCGCGCGGATCGCCGAAGCCAGTTGATCGCTGCTCACGAGCGATAATATGTTGAGAGCGGACTTTGGGCCTATGCCCGAAACTCCTATCAAAAGCTCGAAGAAGTCCTTTTCTTTTTTGCGGCTGAAACCGTAGAGATCGAGCGCGTCTTCGCGTACAGCCAGATGAGTCCAGAATGTTGCCTTGGTACCGGTTGTGGCCGTATGCAAGGCGTCACCAGTCAGGAATATTTTATAACCGACGCCGCCGACATCCAAGATGACGCAGCGCTCGTCGATATGAGAAATTTCTCCCGAAAGCCGGCCTATCATGGCACCATCTTACACCAATAATCGCCATACAAGAAACGGCAGGTGATGAACCCAGGACCAGTTGAGTGAATTCCTTGATTATTCCATGGGGCTGTGTTAGATTGTCGTGCATACACATTATATGGCCATCACCTCTTCCGCCAAGAAAGCTCTGCGTGCCGCCAAAAAAAAGCGCATCTTCAACCTGCGCCGCAAGGGCGCCATCGAGAAGCAGCTCAAAGAATTCCGTCGCTTCATTTCCGCCAAGGATAAATCCGGCGCCGAGAAGCTCGTATCGCCTCTCTATCAAGCACTCGACAAAGCCGTGAAAACCGACTATCTCAAAGCCAATACCGCCGCACGCTTGAAGTCGCGTGCCATGGCCTCGCTCAAAAAACTAGTGTAGAGTTACGTAATCTCTCATCGCCCTCATCGTTCAATGGATAGGACGCAAGATTGCGGATCTTGCAATGTAGGTTCGATTCCTACTGAGGGCACAAAAGTGCGAAAAATTCGGAATCGCCGGAAAAAGGCGAAGTGGCCCTCCCCCCAAATTTCATACACCGATCTTGTATAATTAGCAGCACTAATCATATACAAGCATGGCAAAACAACATCGCGTGGCTCCCGACGTGAAGGAGCAGATCATTAATCGCATCAAGAACGACGGCGTCACCGTTGCCCAGGCGGCAGCCGACCACGGCGTCTCCGAGAACACCATATACGGCTGGATCGCCAAGAAGGTGGACGGAGTCAGTTACTCGGAGATCATCAAGCTAAAGCGCGAGAACGCTCAGCTCCTTCAGCTCGTGGGCGAGATCACCCTGAAGCTCTCCGAGACCCAAAAAAAGAAGTGACGGCAGACAGTGAGACACCGAAAGCTCTTCGGGCCAGAGAGCTCGGCGTCGCGAGAAGCACTCTCTACTACAAACCACTAAAACCCGACCGAGACTGGCAGCTCAAATGCCGGATCGAGGAGGTTTTGCGCACCCCAGGCAAGCACTCATATGGCTCCAGGAGGATCGCCCAGGACCTCGGACTCAACAGAAAGCGAGTGAAGCGGGTGATGAATATCTTCGGCATCAAGGCATACCGGAGACGTGGTCGGAAATGGAAGAAAACCAAGAATATCAAGGTAATCTACCCGAACCTGCTTCTCACGGAATATCCGTCATACGAGAACCATATCTGGGTATCCGACTTTACCAGAATACCGTTCCAAGGGAAGGTCGTATACGTCGCCACGGTCGAAGACCTCTACACCAGGAAGGTGGTCGGCGTGTCGGTATATACCACTCATGCGGTCCAGCTCGTCCTGTCGGCCCTCATGAACGCCATCCTCACGAATGCCAGACCAGCCATCTTCCACAGCGACAACGGCAGTGAGTATGATTCGGTCATATTCATCGAAGCCCTGGAGACTCTGGGCATCATGATCTCTCGGTCAGCACCAGGCTGTCCCTGGGAGAACGGTTACCAGGAATCGTTCTACGACAAGTTCAAGGTGGATCTCGGCGATCCTGGCCGCTTCAAAACACTGGGCGAGCTCGTCCTTGCCGTCTACCAGCAGATCTGGCTGTACAACAACACCAGGATACATTCCGCGCTGAAAATGCCGCCAGTTCAGTTTGCGCTTCAGGCGACCGCGGCGTACAATTCTTCACACAAGGTTAGTGTCTGACAAAATGGGTCCAGTACATAACTCATCTGCATCAATACGAATAACCCTATGGTTGAGTTGCGCTTCCAATAGTGTTAGGAAGTTTCGTGAGTATTCGGTTTTACCGGCACCAGGCGATCCGGCCATGAAGAAAGAAGTTGGGATGTCGTCCGCGATATATTTGGCTGGATCAGTGTGCTCTTTTGCTATCTGTTTTCTGTGAGCCCGAGCAAACTCCTCTGCCACACGTTTTATTTTTTCATCTTCATCCATGATATGATTC
>JAGWLE010000034.1 GCA_028864955.1 Patescibacteria group bacterium
GTCGCTATCCATGAACGCTTCGCAGACGCCGACTAGCCCGGCACCCGGTCTGACGAATGGCGGGGCGGGCGAGAACCAGGGTATCGCCGTCGTACCATCGACCGGCCAGCCATCGTCGGATGAAGCCCTCAAGGAAAAGATCCAAGCTTCGTTTTCCGATCAAGTCGAGGTCCATCCGGATCAAAGCGGCACGACCGGTGTCATCACACCGGTCTTCAAGACCGCCAAAGGCAAGGATTTTGTCTACGTCATGGTGCCGATCAATTCGTCGCCGCCGCAGCCGAGCAGTCAGCCACCGGATACGTCGTCGGCTGGCGCGAACTTATGAGTTTCGAAAGTTGGGTAACGGCGAGGCGTGAGGATTAACATATTTAGCAAAGCATCATCATGATAAAACAAATTATTTCATCGTTCGGCATCGGCGCAGCGGCGCTGGTCGTGGCCGCGCTCATGTACAGTGCTGCCGAACCGGCCATCGGCTTTGGGGCGGCCACGTCAACCAGCCAATTCACGATTTCAGAGACAGTCACCTCCGAGATCTCATTCAAGACACCAGCCAGCAACGTCACCTTGAGCCCGTCGCTCGGCGGCATTACCGGCGGCGACGCTACGGGCACGACCCAGGTGGTTGTCTCCACGAACAACTCAACCGGCTACAACATGACGGTGCAGGCCAGTTCGTCCTTGGGCATGCTCGGCAACAGCAATCCGGCCGATACGATTCCGGCCTACGTGCCGTCGTCGGCCGATGTGCCTGATTTCAATTTCACCGTGCCAGCAAACGCTGCCTATTTCGGCTACACAGTTTCGGCTTCGACCACGGCCGACCTGGCGCAGCTTTTCAAGGACAATGGCACGAGTTGCAATACCGGTTCAAGCGACACGGCCGGTCTGGCTCATTGCTGGCTCAACGCTTCGACCACGGCTGTGACGGTGGTGGATACCAGCAGCGCCACGCTCGGCTCTGGTTCAACCTCAACTCTAGCCTTCCATGTGCGCATCAATTCAAATCCCAGCCCGAGTATCCCTAACGACACGTACGTGGCGACAACTACGCTCACGGCCGTGACAAACCCATAACATGAGAAGATATTTCCGACATTCCGCCTACACGTTGATCGCTGTCGTCTGCCTGATGCTGGTTCTGTCGCCGACCGCCGGGGCCCAGACGTACACGCTCAGCACCTTGCCCGACCAGAAGGTCTATAACGACTTTGTCGTCGGTCCGGGCAAAACCGAACTCATCCTCAATCCCGGCGAGAGCCGCACAGTTATCATTTCTATTGCCAATCGCCTCGGCACGGAGAAGACTTTCAGCTTGTCTGAAGAGGATACCGAAGGCTCGAATGACCCAAACCAGCCGATCGTTCTCCTGGGTGATGATCGCGGTCCGTATTCGCTCAAGGATGTCCTGTCCATCGCGACGACCTCAGTTGATATTCCTCATGCCGAAAAGGCCTTTGTGCCAGTGACCATCTCTATCCCGGCCGATGCTCAGCCCGGAGGTCTCTATGGCAGCGTGCTCGTCTCCGTCAAGGCTAATGCTGACGCCTCGCCGGCTGATTCCGCCAATACGACCGATTCAAATCCGGTCATCACCCGCTTGGCCACGTTGTTCTTCGTACGCGTTGCCGGCAATGCCGATGAATCCGGCCGGCTGGCCGACTTTTCTCTGTCCGGCGGACATTCAATCATGTTCGACGAGCAGCCTCTCGATTTCAACCTGGTCTTCAAGAACGACGGCAATGTCCATCTCGTGCCGCATGGCACGATCACGGTCAGCAATATCTTCAACTCGCCGATAGCCAACATAGATGTCGATCCTTGGTTCGCCATGCCGCAATCGCTGCGCTTCCGCCAGATCAGCTGGATGCCGCCGTTCCTCTTTGGCCGCTATACGGCCCGCGCCTATATCTCGCGCGGCTACGCTTCAACCTCCGATCAAGCGAATATCGTTTTCTGGGTCATACCTTGGAAGATTATTGCCGGCATCGTTGTCGGTCTGACGTTGGTCGTCTTCGTCATCCGTTGGTTCGTGTCGCGTGTGCACATTTCCTTCGGCCGCAAAGCATAAATCAGCATGAATATTATTCGAGACAATTCAATCTTCGCGATCGCACGGACGGCGGCAATGCCGGTCTCCGTAGTCGTATGCGCGATCATGCTTGTCTTGGCTTGCGGCGTTGACGGCGCGAGCGCAGAGGTTATGACGAGCACGGATTACAGCATCCAGAGCGACAGTCTGAACTTCGGCGGCCTGCGTTCGGCCTCAGGCGCCTATGCCATGGAAGACACCCTTGGTGAAGTGGCCACGGGCGTTTCCTCCAGCACCGATTACACCATGAATGCCGGTTACCAGCAGATGCAGGAAACCGCCATCTCCATCGTCCCGCCTTCAAATGTCACCTTGTCGCCGGCGATCGGCGGCCTTAGCGGCGGCACATCGAACGGCCAGACGTCATTCACGGTGACGACCGATGATCCGGCCGGTTATATGGTAACGATCGTGGCCAGCACATCACCGGCCCTGACTTCCGGCTCGGACAGCTTTGCCGACTATCAGCCGGCCGGGGCGGCGCCGGATTTCACTTTCACGAATGCCGCCACCGCCTCGACATTTGGCTTCACGCCCGAGGGCGCTGACATCGCCAGCCGCTACAAGGATGACGGCCTCGGCACGTGCGGTACGGGTTCGACTGACACGGCCAACGCCTGCTGGGACGGTTTGTCGACCTCGGCCAAGACGATCGTCAGCCGGGCGACAGCCAACCAGCCCGCTGGCGTGGTGACGACGCTCAAATTCCGGGCGGCTTCCGGTTCGAGCCATGTTCAGGCCAGCGGCTTGTACACCGCTACCACCACGATCACCGTCATTCCGCAATAAGACCATGAAGAAATCCCTCATTACATCTCTCATAGCCCTCATGGTCATTCAGTCGGTACTGCCGATCGTTCACGCGGCTACCAACGCTTCGCAGTTTACGGAGTCGTTGACGACAACCGGAGTTTCCAGTCCGCCGCCCTCGGTGCCGACCAACCTTTCGACCACGCCGATATCCGATTCGCGGATCGATCTTGTCTGGAACCCCTCGACCTCCGGCGGCGTATATGCGGTTGCCGGATATAGGATCTTCCGCGACTCTCTGTTCCTGGCGACGACGAGCGCCACCAATTACACCGATTTAGGGCTGACAGCTTCCACGACATACGACTACACTGTCGAAGCCTTCGACACTGCCATGCAAATCTCGGGACAATCGGCCACCAGTTCAACGACGACGCTGGCGGTGCCGCCTTCTCCGACGCCCACGCCGACACCGACGCCGGGAACAGGCGGTCCGTCTGGCAGCGGCGTATCGAGTTCGCAATTCATCATACAGCGTACGAACATCACGCCGACGGAGAATGGCGCCGATGTCGCGTTCACCACCAGCATGCCGGCGCAAGCGGTCGTCTATTGGGGTACGACAGCTGATTATGAAGCAGGTTCGCTTTCGGAGCTTATCTATGGAAACTCGCATGATGTCCAGCTCGGCAATCTCCAACCGGGCACGACCTACTTCGTCGATATCAAGGCCACGAATGCCGCCGGCCTGGTCATCGAGTCGCAGACCTCATTTGCGACCTTGCCGGCCGCGCCGCTCTCACCCTTGCCGAACCCGTCAAACTTCCAGGCCACGCCGGCAGAAGGCCGCATCAATCTCGACTGGACAAATCCAAATGATCCCCGCTTCGCCTCCGTGCGGATCGTTCGTTCGGAAACGTTTTTCCCTAAAGATCAGTTTGACGGTTTGCCCGTCTATGAAGGATCGGGCCAGTCGTTTACGGATCAGAACGTCGTTGTCGGCAAGACATACTACTATGCCATCTTCGCTATAGCGGCTGACGGTGAATTTTCATCAGGCGCCTTGGCCACGGCGCGCATCGCGCCGGCCGGCGAGATCATCGTTTCGCCGACCTCGACCGATCCGTTTGCCAACCTGCCGGAGTCAACGCATGTCGATCCCATGATCGCCGGTCTCTCACTGGCCGATTTCGAATTTGTTCAGGACGGCAAGCTGCTCACCAGCGTCAATGGCGATACTATCGCCATTGACGGCGGCAAGAATCTGACGATCCGCATCAAATACGGCAAAGTTCCAGAAGTGCTGAAGACCATAGCTTTCACGCTCACAGATCCCAGCGATTCTTCGAAAGTCTTTCCGTTCCTCTTGCGTGTCAATCAGGATAAGACGTATTACGAAGCCACCATCGGCGCGCTCGGCCGCTCTGGCCGTTACGGCATGTCCATTGTCATTCTCGATTACCAAAATCAAGGACTCAAGCGCCTCCATGGCAATCTCGAAGCCCTCGTCTTCGCGGCTATTCCCGCCGAGATTCGTCGCGGATTTGATCCGGCCGGATTCTTGCTCCTCCTGCTCCTCATCCTCTTGGTATTCCTGCTTCTCATGATCCTGTCACGGCACCACAAGGATCGTGGGCAGCGCGGATCTTCCGCCCGGCCGCAAGGTTCAAGCGACACTCAGGGTGGCTTGCCGGCAGATCTGCCGATCGCGCACGAGGGTCAGGCTGTGCCGGTTTTTGGATCGGTTCGTCCAGTCGGTCCGGTCGGTCCGGTCGGTGCCGGCAGTCCGCTCGGTTCCCGAGGTTCCATGAATTCACGCACATGAAGCACTTCAGCGTACAACGCCTGGTCGTCATTCTCGGTATCATGACCGCGGTTGTTGGCGTGCTGCATCTAGCTGTAGCCCGGGCGGACTTCAATCAGCAGATCAACTACCAAGGCAAACTCACCGGTACAACCAACATGGCCGTGGCCGACGGATACTATAGTATGCGTTTCAAACTCTATACCTCAGTCTCCGGCGGTTCGCCGATTTGGACGGAAACATGGTGTGACCAGAATAATTGCAATGGCAGCGGCGGCGGCGCGGACAACCGCATCAAGATCACTAACGGCCTCTTTTCGGTAATGCTCGGCTCGACCACGCCGTTCGTGGGTGTTGATTTCAATCAGCCGCTCTATCTTTCCGTTGAGATCGGCGGTTCGAGCGCCTCGACCACCTGGGACGGGGAAATGTCGCCGCGCAAGATTCTCGGCGCCGTGCCGGCGGCCTTCTATGCCGGCACGTCGTCAGTGGCCATCACCGCTGAGACTGCCTCGACCTCGACGATCGCTCTCAATGCCTTGTCGGCGCAGACGCTCCAGAATCTCACGCCCGGACAGTTCCTGCGCAGCGATACGCAAAATGCCACGTCGAGCGCCGCTACCTTCCTGAATGTCTTGCAATCGGGCGCGGGCAAAGTCGCCGAATTCTTTGGTACGGCTTCTCAAAGTGTCTTGGCGCTCCTCTCCGGCGGCAACGTCGGCATCGGCACGAGTTCGCCCTCGGCAAAGTTGACGATCTCTGCAAACGGTTCGGATACAAATGCGAATGTCTTCCTTATCTCTTCTTCGACGGCTGCCGGCGCCACGACCACGCTCTATGCCGTTTCAAATACCGGTTCAACGACGGCCGCCAACGGCTTCAACATCCTCGCCGGATGTTACGCTGTAAACGGCGTCTGTCTCTCCGGTTCCGGCGGCGCCTCGCTCTCCGGCGGTTCGCCAGGCACGCTCGCATATTGGACGTCCGGTACGAATGTGGCCGCCACTGGTTCGCCAACCGTTGGATATGTTACAGCGACTTCGACGACGGCCACATCGACATTTGCGGGCTTTATAAACGTCACCGGCACGAATTCAACTTCGACATTCTCAGGCAACGTGGTGACATCCGGCAATCTGTCTGCCGGTACGACGACGCTCATCAATCTGACGGCCACCGGTCTGTCGACATCGACTTTGGCTGGCGGCTTGCGAATTTCGAGTGGAGGATTGACGCTCGGTGGATTCAATTGCAACACCTTCAATAACAATGGCAAACTGACGACTGATTCCAATGGCGACGTGATCTGTGCCAACGATATTTCCGGTGCGGGCGCCGGTTCCAGCGGCGGTACCTGGTCGACGACGACCTCGAATGTGGCCGGCGAGCTCATCAACTATTCAAATAACAACACGGACATCGTGGCCATCGGCAATAATTCCACGACGACGGCCAAGTTCTGGTTCGATCCGAATGCCAAGCAGTCATTCTTCTCGGGCAACGTCGGCATCGGCACGACATCGCCATGGGCGGCGCTCTCGGTATATGGCTCGTCAGATCTCGGCAACTCTGCGCTGGCTGGCTACTTCAATGCCACGAATACCAACGCCACCTCAACCCTCTCCGGCGGCTTGACCGTCGGCACCAATGGCCTGGTCTACGACTCCTACAGCGGCGTGACCACCATCTCCTCGCTGACGACCGGCAATATGAGTTTCGATACCGATGCTGGCTCCGTCGCCTGGACGAATATACCCATATCAGCCGCTCTCTCAGGTACCATTGAAAGCTACACGGCCGAGATAGGAGATACCAATGTACTCACTGTCTACGGCGAATCCAACGGTTCCGGCGGTTCGCAGAACCTGCGTGTCGGCATCGGCACGACCACGCCGTTCGCCACCCTCACCGTCACCGGTTCCACAACTTCTGCTACCAGCAATGCCTTTGCCGTCACCGACGCCTCGAGCACCCGACGCTTCCTGGTGACTGACAGCGGCCTGGTCGGCATCGGCACATCCTCTCCCTACAGAGCCCTGTCCGTCTACGGCTCATCCGATCTCGGCACCAATGCCCTGGCCGGCACCTTCACGGCCACCTCGACTACCGGTACCTCGACGTTCGCGGGCTTCCTCTCCGTCCTCGGCACCAACTCCACCTCCACCTTCCAGGGCTTCCTCTCTGCCGGCACGACATCTCTGGCCAATCTGGCAGTCACGGGAACAGCCACTTCGACATTCACCGGCGGCATCTCTGCCAGCCAGTTCAACTCGACCGGCAGCGCCACCTCCACCTTTGCCCAGGGCATCAACCTCACCAA
>JAGWLE010000035.1 GCA_028864955.1 Patescibacteria group bacterium
AAAGTCGAAGCTGGCATCCCAGAAGACGATCCGCGGAATCCGGGCGTGAACGCTGACAACGTCGGCGACAATGTCGGAGATTGCGCTGGTATGGCAGCCGATCTGTTCGAAACGTACGCCGTGACAACCATCGCTACAATGATCCTCGGTGTGGCTACATTTACCACGATTGTTTCCGGTCCGGTCGGCTCGATGACTGTCGTCTTTAAGAACGCAGTCTTCTATCCGCTGGCTATCGGCGGCGTCGCCATCATCGCGTCGATCATCGGCACCTGGTTCGTCCGCCTCGGATCTTCAGAGAATATTATGGGCGCCATGTACAAAGGCCTCATCGCCGCCGGCGTTTTGGCTGCTATCGCCTTTTACCCGCTGACCAATGTTCTCATGAAAGCCAACGGCTTGTATAGCGTCCCAAACCTCTTTGGCTGCGCGCTTGTCGGCCTGATCGTCACGGGATTATTGGTCGTCATCACTGAATACTATACGTCGACGAAATACGCGCCTGTCCGTTCCATTGCGAACGCCTCGGTATCCGGTCATGGCACAAATATTATTCAAGGATTGGCTGTCTCTATGAAAGCCACGGCTTGGCCGCTCATAACCATCGTCGCCGGCATCCTCGCCGCCTATTACTTTGCCGGTCTATACGGCATCTCGATAGCCGCCATGTCCATGCTTTCTATGGCCGGCATCATTGTGGCCATAGACGCCTACGGCCCGATCACGGACAATGCCGGTGGCATTGCCGAAATGTCAGAACTTCCAAAAGAAGTTCGCGATATTACCGACCCGCTTGATGCCGTCGGCAACACGACCAAGGCGGTAACAAAGGGTTATGCCATTGGTTCCGCCGGCTTGGCCGCCCTCGTCCTCTTCGCTTCGTATACGGAGGCGGTTCACGGCATGTACAATTTCAGCCTCGAAGACCCAAAGGTTATCGTCGGTCTCTTTATCGGCGGCTTGCTGCCGTACTATTTCGCCGCGCTTTCCATGGAAGCAGTCGGTAAGGCCGCAGGCAAAGTCGTCGAGGAAGTTCGCCGCCAGTTCCGCGAGATCAAAGGTATCATGCAAGGTACGGCCAAGCCTGATTACGGCCGCGCCGTCGATATCGTTGCCAGCGCAGCCATCAAGGAGATGATCCTGCCGGCTCTGATTCCGGTACTTGCGCCGATCCTGGTCGGATTCGTGCTTGGTCCAGTGGCTCTCGGCGGCGTGCTCGTGGGTTCCATCGTCACCGGATTATTCGTGGCCATATCCATGACGTCCGGCGGTGGCGCCTGGGACAACGCCAAGAAGCATATCGAGCAAGGAGCTCATGGCGGCAAAGGCTCTGAAGCCCACAAAGCGGCCGTCACCGGCGACACCGTCGGCGATCCATATAAGGACACGGCTGGTCCGGCCATCAACCCCATGATCAAGATCCTCAATATCGTGGCGCTCTTGATCGTAGCATTCCTGATCAAGTAGATAGTGCGTCCATCCGAACATTTGGCAGCACCTTCCAACAAACCGTCCTTCATTTCGAAGGACGGTTTGCGTGCCTATATGCTATACTGGAAATCGCCACAATTGTGTGGCTTAAATATTTATCTATGAAAAAAACATCTTATTTTGTTAGTCTTGCTCTGGCGGCCATAGCCGCCATGCCCGTCATAGCCAACGCGCAAACGATGATGGACGTCGAAGGTGCGGCCGGTATCAACGCAACCGTTGATGGTGGCCCAGAAGACGTTCCCGCCAACCTGCCGGCATCCATTCGCGCCCAACTCCGGGCAGATGTAGAGAATAATATGCAAAATGTCAGAAATAATGAGGATTTCCGCAACACGGTCATGCAACACCTGGCTTCAACAACGGGTAGAGAATTCGGTTCGACGACCCTTCCTCACGGCTTTCCGCCACCGGGACGCGGCAACGGCGAGGACGGCACTGGCATCGGACATGACATGGGTATGGACGGCGGTCGTTTTGGTACGACCACCGGCACTTCAACATTTCCAGGCATGCCTGGCAAACGTGGCGGAGAAGATAACGGCTATGTAAATATGGGCCGCGGCATGCAGAGAGATATATTCAATGCCAGAAAGCGGATGATCGTCAATCAACTGGAGACAGCCCTCGATAACCTAAAACAGGTCCGAACCAGGATCTCGGCGCGCATCCAAACCGCCGAAACAAGCGGACACGATGAGACCGCGGCCTTGAGCCTGTTGTCCACCGCCGATGTAAAGATTCAGGATGCGCAGGACGCCGTCGATGCCCTCTCCAGTCTGTCCATCTCAGCTAGTTCCACTGTCGCGATTACAGCTTCATCAACCGTTGACCTCGCCAAACCTCGCCAAGTTGCCGAAGCTGCAATCCTGGCTCTCAAGAACGCCCGCCGAGCCCTTAACGACGTTGTCGTCGCCATAGCCAAAAGCATGGGTTTCGAGGTGGGTGATGACGGCCGCATACTAGCGCCTTCGCCGAGTCCGAGCATCAACCCGTCAGCCTCGGCTGCGCCGACGCCGACTGGCACGCCGACGCCCTCGGCAACAGATTCGCCATCCACTTCCCCAACGCCCAGCCCTACCGCCTAAACAGTTCCTTGCTATAATAAAAGCACATTAACCATCTAACCAAAGACATGGACCAAACAAACAGATCAAATCAGATGATGAGCTCCTTGGATGCCGAGAGTTCGCCGAGTGAAACACGTGGTACGTCAGCCGAATCTCCGCTCCGCGGCATGCCGTCCCCGCTGTCGACGCCTGACACGGGCGGCAACGGCCACAAGAAAGTCGGACCCATTATTGCCACGCTCGTGATCGTCATCATACTCATCATCGCCGCACTCTATGTCTTTGCCTCGCATGTCAATCAGCAAGCCATACCGACGGATAACAGCACGGCGCAGACAGACAATGCCAACAATACCGCCCCCGCTCCTTCGAGTACCTCGACCGTGCAGGCCGTAACAAATACCTCCACCGACGTTCAATCTTTGCAGAACGATCTGAACGCTTCGACGCAGGGCGTCGATTCTCAAAATTTTTGACCGGGTCTGACCGGGGATATATCACGAGACAAAATGAGGGCCGCAGCCCTCATTTTCGTCGGATCCTTATACGCGCGACGCGCATCTACCGGCTATTCTCGCTTCATTCGCCATTATTCTTGCTCGAGTCACGGCCTTCATGTAGTATGCCGTCTATGACATCAAAACAATCTTTACCCAAAACCAACCGCGCCTCGTACGAGTCAGCCACCGTAACGCCGCTCGACGGTTCGCGTGTCGAGATCATCGGCGTAATTTCCTCGTCCGAGTGGGAGAAGTATCGCCCGCAAGCCCTCAAGTCCCTGAATGAGACGGTCACGATCGACGGTTTCCGCAAAGGCAACGTGCCTGAAAATATTCTCGTAGCCAAAGTCGGCGAAGCCGCCATCCTTGAGGAAATGGCGGAATCGGCACTCTCGCGCGCCTACGTCGAGATTGCCATCGACCACAAGATCGACGCCATCGGCAAACCGCACATCCAAGTCACCAAACTCGCCAAGGGCAATCCGCTCGAATTCAAGGCTGTGACGGCTGTCGTACCTGAAATCAAACTGCCTGACTACCGCGCGTTGGCGGCCACGGCCATCAAGCAGGCGTCTCCGAAAGATATTGAAGTCACCGATAAGGACATCGACGATGCCATCGTACGCGTGCGCAAGGCGCATGTTTCACACGAGGGCCACGATCACGCAAAGATGACGCCGGAAGAACACGAAAAATCCATCATGGATTCCCTGCCCGAATTCAACGATGAGTTCGTGCGCGGACTCGGCAGCGACTTTACCGATGTCGAGGATTTCAAGAAAAAAGTTCGCCTCATGATCGGCGAGAATAAGAAGGACGAGGCCAAGGAAAAAACTCGCCTGGGCATTGCTGATGCACTCACTGACGCCACAAAGATCGGGTTGCCAGACGTCATGATCGAAAGCGAACTCAACCGCACGCAGGCGCAGTTCGAGCAGGACATCGAACGCATGGGCGTGAAGCTCGAGGATTACCTCAAGCACGCAAAGAAATCTCTCGAAGATATTCGTGCTGAATGGCGTCCCCACGCGGAAAAGAAGGCAAAGCTTCAACTGATCCTGAACGCAATCGCCACGAAGGAAAATATCAAACCCGATCAGGCAGAGATCGACGCCGAAGTTTCACACATTGTTTCACACTACAAAGACACCGACCGCGAGCGTGCCGCCACGTATGCAGAAACGATACTCACAAACGAGAAGGTGTTTCAGTTTTTAGAGAAGTCCGAAAAATAATTTCTTTCGCTATGTCCCAAGCTGCCCTGACGGGCAGCTTATTATCTGTAAAACAAGACTTGTACAAATTCAGTACTTCATGTAGATTCAGGTGAGAAGAAAGGAAGAAAATGAAGATCTATATAGGTTCTGCTGTTCAAAATTTGAGTGAACTCGACTACCGCGAAATCACGCGAAAAATAACATGGCTCAAAGAAGAGCTCGTGAAACGAGGCTATGAAGTATTGAACTACAAGGGCATACGCGATCGTTCAGCAACACCGCGTGAAACCTACAAATGGGATTACGCAAACTGTATGGCATGTCATGCGTTCATTGCCATCGCGCTTCAACCGTCGATCGGACTTGGCATGGAGATAGTGACATGTCTAGAACGTTGTGACGAACAAGATTGGAAACCAGATCCCGCATTCGTATTTGCAACAGCGGCAAAGGATACGAATGTCTCAAAGCTTCTCGAGGGTTGGGAGCACTGGGCATTTACGTTCAGACGATTTAAAACATTCGAAGATATCCCAGACATATTCGAACTTGAATACAAAGAGTACCTTGGCAGAGAAAGCGAACCGACCTTCGATTAATTTCATCGAACATGTTACGACGCATCAGCAGATCTGATGCGTCGTTTTTATGTGAAACAGCAAACTACCCGAACACCACCATCGAGAGGGCAGCGACAACAGCTGTTTCTGCGCGCAATACCTGGGGACCGAGCGTGACAACCTGCGCCTTTTCTTCATGAAACATCTCCAACTCGGCATCTGACCACCCGCCTTCGGGCCCTATGAAAACTCCGAGCGGCTGATTCTTTTCAGCGAACTGGCCAGCTGGAAAACGCTCACCATCGGTGTGAAACACTAGTAGCGACACATTCTCACGTTTGAGAAAGGCGACAGTTTCAGGCAGCCTCATAGGCTCGTGGACAGTCGGCACATTGCCGCGACCACATTGCTCACTGGCCTCGATTGCGATTTTCTTCAGACGATCATGGTTCAAGGATTTCTTCTCCGTTCGGTCTGCGACAATAGGGATAACGTTCGTCACGCCTAGTTCAGCAGACTTTTCGACGATCCATTCGAAGATATCCTTTTTAACGAGTGCCGCGCAAAGATATAGATGTGTTGTTGGTGTGAAGCGGCTCGGACGCGAAGAAAGTACAATCAGGTGTATAAAACTGTCGCTATCTATAGTATTCTTTTCTTTTTGAAAGTCAATCTTGCATTCGTAGTCGATTCCTGTTCCAGTGAAAACGACGATTGAGTCACCTGACTTGAGACGGAACACTCGGCGAACTTGGTTTACAAGCTCTGCCGAGCAGACCGTGAGTTCAGTCTTGTCTCCAATATCTTCGTCGATATAGAAACGATGGAGCCTCATGCGCTTAGGCTTTCTTGCCCGTGACGACTTCGTCGATGATGCCGTACTTCTTTGCCTCATCCGCATCCATAAAGAAATCGCGGTCGACGTCCTTTTCGATGCGTGAGAGAGATTGACCGGTGTGCTTGGCAAGCATTTTATTGAGAGAGGCGCGCGTCTTCAGGATATGCTTGGCGCTGATCTCTATGTCCGAGGCCTGGCCCTCTGCCCCGCCGAGCGGCTGATGGATCATGACTTCAGCATTTGGCAGTGCACGACGCTTACCCTTGGTGCCAGCTGACAAGATAAGCGCAGCACCTGAAGCGGCGATACCGACGCAGACTGTCGAAATGTCGTTCTTGATGTGCTGCATCGTGTCGATGATGGCCAGAGTCGATGTCACTGAACCGCCGGGAGAATTGATGTAAAGCGAGATCTCCTTCTTTGGATCCTCTGACTGGAGGAACAAAAGTTGCGCGATGATCAGGTTGGCCACATTATCGTCTATCGGTCCGCCCAAGAATATGACGTTCTCTTTGAGGAGACGAGAATAAATGTCGTAGGCACGTTCGCCGAACGAAGACTTCTCTATGACTGTTGGAATAAGCATGGTAAGAATTGAAGATTAAAAAGTAAATATTAAATATTAGGTAAACACTATATCACGCGAACATTCTGGTCGTTATTGACATAATATATATTAAATTGTAATGTCTGGCAAGAGTTAACACCTCCAATACGGCGTATCGACAAAGAATTTGAATAAGGCCGTTTCCCGAAATCGAAAAAGGTTCCCTACTGACTTTGCCTTTCGATTATCAAAGACTGAATATGGATCTTTGAGGTTCCAAATTGGAACCTCAAACACTGGTAAAGGTGGTCGTCGTTACGCACCACATGCCTTCACCGAACACGGTGTCGCTATGCTTTCTGCCGTTCTCAAAAGTCAGCGTGCGGTCGAAATGAGCCTCTACATCGTCCGTGCCTTCATCAAACTCCGTGAAATGCTCGCAACCCACAAGGATTTGGCAGCCAAAATGGCTGAACTCGAAAAGACGCAGCAAATTCATGGCGAACACCTCACGAAAGTGTTCCAGATACTGAAGCAGCTCCTCACAGAACCTACAACAAAGAAAGAACCAATCGGATTCCGGTAACCTTGCACCCATACACACATTTATTGTATATTACCGATGTTACCAATATTTAAATTTGATACCGCTTTTTCCGACTCGCG
>JAGWLE010000036.1 GCA_028864955.1 Patescibacteria group bacterium
TTCGACATTGAGAGCCAGGCCGCGAAGCGTCTTTAGAAGCACGTTGAACGAAGCTGGCAGGTTTGGCTGGCGCAGACGGTCGCCTTTGACGATCGAATCAAATGTCTGCGACCGGCCGACGATATCATCGGACTTGACCGTCAGAATCTCGCGGAGCGTATGCGCCGCGCCATGGCCCAGGAGCGCCCAGACTTCCATTTCACCAAAACGCTGTCCGCCGCCCTGTGCCTTGCCGCCCAAGGGCTGCTGCGTGATCAATGAATACGGTCCGATCGAGCGCATATGGATCTTGTCTTCGACCATGTGGTGCAGTTTCATGATGTACATGTAGCCGACAGCAATTGGTTGTCTGAAGAATTCACCGGTGCGGCCATCGCGCAATTTCATCTTGCCTGATTTGTCAAAACCGGCCTTTTCGAGTTCAGCCTTGATCTCGCCGTCAGTCGCGCCGGTGAATGGCGGCACGATAGCCTGGTAGCCGAGCGTATTGGCGGCCAAGCCGAGATGGAGTTCCAGGATCTGGCCAAGATTCATGCGAGATGGTACGCCGAGCGGCGTCAGGATAACATCTATCGGCGTGCCGTCTTCCATATACGGCATATCTTCTTCCGGCAAAATGCGGGAAATGACGCCCTTGTTGCCGTGTCGGCCGGCCATCTTATCGCCGACTGACACGTTCCTCACTTGGGCGACTTCGATGTAGATCTTCTTGATAATACCCGACTCGAGCTTATCGCCTTTTTCGCGTGAGAAAATCTTCACGGAGATAACGCGGCCGCGCTTGCCGTTTTCCATGCGTTTCGAAGTGTCCTTCACATCGCGAGCCTTCTCGCCGAAGATCGAGCGCAGCAATCGCTCTTCCGGCGTCAGCTGGGTCTCTCCTTTGGGTGAAATTTTGCCGACAAGTATGTCGCCCGGCCGGACCTCGGCGCCGATACGAACGATGCCCTCTTCCGTCAAGTTCTTGAGCTTCATCTCGCTGACATTCGGAATATCGCAGGTCGTGACCTCGGGTCCCAGTTTTGTATCGCGCACATTGACCACGAATTCCTCGATGTGGATGGAAGACCACTTTGAATTCTTGACGACGCGTTCTGACAGGATGATCGCATCCTCGTAATTGTTGCCGGACCATGACATGAAAGCCACGAGAGCATTGTGGCCGAGAGCGATCTCGCCATGATCGGATGTCGACGTGTCGACGAGAACGTCACCTTTCTTGACTTTGTCGCCGACGTTGACGATCGGCCGCTGGTGAAAAGCCGTGAAGCCGTTGGTCCGCGAGAAGAGCACCAGGTTGTATTCATGCGATTTACCCGTCTTGGCCGATTTGAAAACAAGCTTGCTGGCATCGACATGGGTTATTTCGCCGGCATCCGGCGCGATGACAACCCGGCCGGTGTCCAGCACGGCTTTCTTTTCTATGCCAGTAGCCACGAAGGGCGCCTCAGGCACCAGACAGGGTGTGGCTTGCTTCTGCATGTTTGATCCCATGAGCGCGCGGTTGGCGTCGTCATGATTGAGAAACGGAATAAGCGATGTGGCCACCGAAAAAGCCTGGTTGGTAGAGACGTCTATGTAATCGATGTCGTTCTTGTCGGCGAGCGCGGGCTTGCCGTTGATGCGAACCTCGACCTCATCGACGGTGATGACGCCATCCTCGGTATGCGGCGTGGCAGCGTGGGCAATGCGAAAATTTTCCTCCTCGAGGGCGTTCAAGTAAATGATTTCCTTGGTAATCTTGCCGCCTTTGACCTTGGCGTAGGGCGTCTCGATCATGCCAAAATCATTGATGCGGGCATACATGGTCAGACGGAGCACTAGGCCGATGTTTGGTCCTTCCGGCGTATGAATCGGACAGAGGCGGCCATAGTGCGAAGGATGAACGTCGCGGACTTCGAAACCGGCACGCTCGCGCGACAGGCCGCCGGGACCGAGGGCTGTCAGCGTGCGCAGATGTTCGATCTCGCCGAGTACGTTCTCCTGTTGCATGAATTGCGAGAGTTGGTTGGTCGTAAAGAACTCCTTGATGCGCGCCTGCAGCGGCCGCGGATATATAAAGGAAACGGGCAGAGTCACATCGGGTTCGACAGTCGACATCTTGTCCTGAATATTGCGTTTCATCTGCGTCAGACCGAGGCGAACGCGCTGCTCCAGAAGCTCGCCGACATAGCGGACGCGGCGCGAACCGAGGTGATCGATATCATCGGCCTGCATATCCGGCGTCGTCGTCAACTTGACGATATGAACAATGGTCGTGACCACGTCATCAAGCGCCAGCGTGCGAATTTCCAGAGCCTTTTCCTCCATGGATTTACCAAATCGCTTGTTGAAACGGAAACGTCCGACGCGTGACAAATCGTAACGGTCGGCCGCCAGCAACGCTTGGATGAAATTGCGAGCGTTCTCGGCCGTAGCCAGATCGCCGTCACGCAGGCGCTTATGGATCTCGATATAGGCTTCGTCGGGATTTTTGGCATGATCCTTGGAAAGCGTCAATTCTATGACTCTGCGGGCCTCATTATCGCCCTTGAAGAGATCGAGCATCTTTTGATTGGTATCAGCTCCAAGAATACGCAGGAGCGACGTCACCGGGAATTTTCGCTTGCGATCGATGCGACAATAGACGGTACCGTCAGCTTCAGATTCGATTTCCATCCAGACGCCGCGGGCCGGTATGATTTTGGCTCCAAAATAATTCTTGCCTTTGACCTCGCTCGACGTAAAGAAGATGCCGAACGAACGCGCCAGTTGCGGCGCGATGACACGCTCGACACCGTTGATGATGAACGTGCCATGATCGGTCATCAGCGGAAAATCGCAGAGAAACATTTCCTGCTCCTTGACGACGTTCAACGATTTATTCTTGAGCGTGACCTTGATCTTGATCTGCCCCTCATAGTTCATCTTGTTATTCTTGGCGAAATGCTCGTCATATTTGGGACGGACAAGTTCCAGACCGCCCATTGAGAGTTCGAATTTCTTTTCGGCATAATCCTTGATCGGTGAGAATTCCTCGAGCAGATTCGAGAGGCCGTGCTCCATCAGCCAGGCAAACGAGGTCAATTGCGATTCAACCAGGTGCGGCATTTCGGCCAAAGGAGCGGTGTAGCGGCTGAAGTATTTCTTGGGTCGGGAAGTGGTGGTGATAGGCATGGGTATGAGTAAATTATTAAAAGATAGTACGCAGGCACAGCTGGCAGACGCCAAAACGTTAAAAACTGCCAGGCGAAAGATGTCTGGACAGTCCGTTGCGTCTTACAACAGGGGTGAAATCACTGTGGGATCAATTTTAAGCCGTTTAATCCCTCTCGAGTAATCAGAACACAATCTGAGAAGTTACCGCAACCCTAGCAAACCCCATTTCAAAAGTCAAGTGGACAACTCACCTCCTCCGTTCCTTCTTCCACTCATCCATCTTTGCATGATGGCCGGAAAGTAAAATTTTGGGCACGCGATACTTTTTCTTCTTGTATTCAAATACTTCAGGCCGCGTATAGACATCAGGGCTGGCGAGGCGCGTCTCTTCCACTGATTGGTCATGGCCAAGCGCGCCTGGAATACGGCGCGTGACCGCATCGATAATGATCATGGCGGGCAATTCTCCGCCGGTAACAGTAAACGGACCGACGGAAATTTCTGCCATGGGAAAGACTTTTTTGACGCGCGCATCGATGCCCTCGTAGCGGCCGCAAATGAGAACGATATCGGAATACTTCATATACGAATCGGCTGTCTCATTGGCGAACTGCTTGCCCGCCGGCGTGAAGAAAATTATTTTGGCTTTCGGCTTTTGGCTTTTCTTCCCGATCGCCTTCTCGATTGCCCGAATCACCGGTAATGCCTCGATAACCATGCCCGGGCCGCCGCCATACGGCCTGTCATCGACTCGCCTTTCGGCGTATGTTTTCGCCTGGCGGCCAAACTTGCCGACAGCGAAATCCCGCGGATTGTAATATCTGACGGCAATCAGTTTCCTTTCCTGGGCGCGTTTGACGATCGAGACGCCCAGATAGGACTCAAAAGCGTCTGGAAATAGAGTTATAACGTGGAATGTTGTCATCTTCCTGGTCGGCCGGACTGATTTTCATGTTCCGCTGATTGGCGAACAACCTGTCGAGAGACAAGGGATCATGTCCGCTCAAGAATATCGACAGAGTGGCCACCGACAAGCCGATGTCGCGCACGCCGAGCTGACTGAAACCGAGCGACTGCGAAATGAGAGCCAGATGTACGCCGAGCAGGAGTGAAACTGTCCGGACTTGCAGGCCGACCAACAGCATCAAACCGGCAATCAGTTCGAACCAGCCGTTCAAAAGGACGAGCATGATGGTGTTGCCGCCGACGAGATTTGCGGCATACGGCGGGACGAAAGCTGTCCAAAGATCTGGTCCGACAAGTTGCCAGAAACCGAACATGATGAAGACCGCGCTCATGCCGAAACGCACGAGAGAAACGCCAAACGGAGAGACTTTATTTAATATATCAGTCATCATCGCTGTAACGTGATTGAACCGGCGCCGACGGCACAGTCGAGGCCGACTGACTCGAATTAGCCGACGTCCCGGCCGCTGTGCCGCCGCCGGAATTTGTGGCACCGCTGGAACTAACCAATGGCCCCATGTAGAACGTCGCCAGTTCACGCGCCGGCGCTCCTTGTCCGCCATGCTGGGCATTGAATGCGGCCGTGCCGTCAAGGCCGCAGAGACTCAAGATCGCCTGCGGACCGCCCGGATGCAGATTGATCCAGGTGGTCAGATTATAGACGTTGCCGTTGATGATGGTCCAACAACTCGAAGCACCGTTATGGCTGGCCACCATCGCAGCCGTATAGCCGTTGGCCGGAGTCGGCGCCGGAGCTGAAGCCGGCTTTTTTGAGGAAACTTTCGGCGACGGAGGCGTTGAGCCCGTCGCGCCGGTGGATGGAGTGCCGGCAGCAGTATCGACCGGCGCGGAACTGACTGGATTTACTCCCAGAGGCTGCGGACTGGTGTACGTGCTATTGGCATGCGACAGCACAGCTATGCCGCCGGCTCCAACAACGAAAACTGCACAGGCAATCGCCGTCAAAGTGTATTTCATGTCTCTACAATACTATCACGGATGCCTCGGCGGTGCGCCTGTGAATAATCTGCTAGCCGAGCTTGAGATCAGCCATGGCCTCATCGATAGTTTTCGAATTTGGCGTAACCAGCGGCATGGAAGGCATGCTCTGCGCCATGCGTTCCGGAGATTTGAGACCGCCGATCGGCTCATTGATCTTGAGGTTGACGCGACTGTTGTTCTTCATGCCGACAACACGGAGAAGCGTTCGGACGGCTTTAGCCGTATTGCCCTGACGCCCGATAATCTTGCCCATATCAGCGGCACCGACTTCCAGAGTAAGGAGCACGCCCATCTCATCGACGGTCCGTGAAGTCTTAACCTGGTCCGGATTATCGACGAGCGCTTTGATAACATAATCGAGGAATTCCTGATCTTTCTGCATCATGATCGTAAAATTAATTCGTAATCGTCCTGTACAGGATTAAGCTGTACTGGTCGTATTATACCAATATTATTTTGTTTCGGCGACAGGCGCGGCCTCAACCACGGGCTGAGGGGCTGAAGCTGATTCAGCTGGAGCTGACGCGGCGGGAGCCGGCACTTCCTTCTTTTGCACGGTCTTCTTGGGCAATGCGTTGATCTTCTTGCCTTCTATGACTTTTTGGTTGATAAGGAAATTATGCATTGTAACCGAGAGTTTGGCGCCATTTGCAACATACTTCTTGATCTCAGCCACATCAAGCTGCTTGGCGGCATCGTTCTTCAGACGCGTGTCGTACCAGCCGAAATTCTTGAGATATTTGCCGCTCTTCGGGCCGTTTTTTGAATCAGTCAAAACGACACGGAATGTCGGCTCATGCGAACGACCAGTACGCTGTAAACGGATAGTTAACATATGTGGCTGACAGATTAACAGAAGATGCGCTATTTGGCAAGAATACGCCGAATGGCCCGCACAGCGCTTTCCACATGCCGCCGCTTCGTCCACCGACCAAATGAAAATCTCACTGAAGTCCTGCTATCCAATCCCAAGGCTCTGAGCACATAGGATTCGTCTTCATTTCGCAGGCACGAGCTTTTGGTCGAACAGGCGATTCCCCTGGCGTCGAGCTGGAGAACAAAAAACTCGTTGTCTATGTCCGGAATGGAAACATTCAAAATATGCGGCGCACACGGCAGGCTCCTCTCGTGGCGGAGCGACATGGCGACTTCCGCGCTTTCGTCATCTCGGGAAAAATGCCGTCCCAAAACTCCGAGGGGCGCCGGACCCTGAACCCGGATCCGCGGTTCGACGGCGAGCAATTCGCGCCAGAAACATTCCTTCAAGGCTGTGATCCGCTCTGTTTCAGCCGCCCGGTCATGCACCGCGATCTCGAGCGCGCAAGCGAAACCCATGATCGCCGGAATATTTTCCGTACCCGATCGCAGTCCATGTTCTTGGCCGCCGCCGTAGATGATCGGCTCTATCGGCGTCCCGCGGCGGACGTAGAGCAAGCCGATGCCGCGCGGACCATATGCCTTGCTGGCATCCAGCGTCATCAAGTCAACGCCGAGCTTTTCCGCGTTCAGGTCAACGTAAAGCGGCGCTTGAGCGGCGTCAGTATGGAAGAGTGGATACCGCGCGTTC
>JAGWLE010000037.1 GCA_028864955.1 Patescibacteria group bacterium
GTACGTCAAATCTTTTTTGTACGGTTCCATGACTGTATACAGCCGCGGCAGAAATTGCGGCAGAGACATCGGCGGCACGACGAAATCATCGATGAACGGCGCCGTGCGCACGCCATGAATATGCTTGCGCAGCATATTGAAGCTCTCGCGGCGGATAACCCAGTATTTATGCTCATCATTTTCCGTGCGCGTGACGCGCATGCGCTCATGAAGCGACTTTAGGGAATCTCGCGCCGCCACAGCCGCCTTCAAGGCATCCTCATCCTTATCCGCCGTGAATTCGGCCATGAGTACAAGTTTCGGCAATTGGGCCGACTCCAGAACCGCCAGCATTTCCGGCATAAATTCAAGCCCCAGAGTGATCAGGTTCCCGCCCATCTGTTTCATGAGCTGTGGCAAGAATTTGATCGCCACTTTCAAGGTCTGATCATCATACGATTCAAATGATTCAGGCTTGTGCTCGAGAATATGTGTCGCTGTCTCGCCCAGCTGATTCAGATCAGTCAGAAATACGACGAGCAGATGCGAGTGCGGCTTTGGTTTGACCAAGGCAAATTCGATCTCGGTTATGAGCCCAAGTGTGCCCTGTGAACCGACGATCATCTTGCAGAGGTTAAATCGTTCAGCATCGCCCGCGTTCCTGTTCCAGACGTTCCAGAGATAGTACCCGCAGGAATTCTTCGAGACGAGCGGCCGCGCCGCTTGCAATGTGTCGTAATTACGATCAATGAGCGCGTGCATATTCCGGTAAATATCAGATTCAAAGGTATTGCCCTTCTCCTTGTCTGCCAATTCCTGCATGGTGATGGGCTTGAATTCATGTTCCTCGCCGTCAGCACAGACCATTTTCAAGCGGCGGACATACTGTTCCGTCTTGCCATAGGTCAGCGTCTTTTCACCGCCGGAATTATTGGCGGCGATGCCGCCGACCGTACACAGTTCGCGTGAAGCCGGATATGAGGGCATGATCTGACCGCCTTTTTCGAGAGTGGCCTTATCGAAGTCACGATAATACACGCCTGGTTCCGTGACGGCATATCCGCTGACTGCCACGTCCTTGTATAAACCGCCAAGATTTTCTTTTGATTCTTCTTTGACTTCTTTGATGCGATTGAAATATTTCAGAAAATCAACAACGACCGATTCGGAAAGCGGTCCGCCTGACATATCCGTTCCGGCCGATCGTCCGGCCAGATTGACGCCGCCGTGACTCGAGGCGAACTGCACCAGCTTCTTTACATCGTCAACGTTCTTTGGCCTGACCACAACTTGCGGTCTGACTTCAAAGAGACTGGCGTCATGACTGGCTGCCGTTAACGCTTCATCGGACGTATCAATATCGCCCTCAAGGCCGATATGAGAGAGATCTTCTGTGAGCGACATGGGACTATTATAGCGTGAATGTGGCCGCAGGTAATAGGATTTCAGCTCTTGATTTTATACATATATGTGGTATAATTAAAAAAGTTTAAGACAAAAACAAAGGAGCTCGTTCATAATGAAAGTTTCATTTCTGTTCTGGATAGCCAACGTTCTGCCCATCGTTATTCTGATCGCTATTATAGAGATCTATAACGACACCAACCCGCCGGGCTGGTTTTGGGCCAAACAAGGCGAATGGAGCAAGACCAAATTCGTCAATCCATTCTGGGAACAGCACGTCAACCTACCCGTACCATTTCTGAAGTATCTGACGTGGTACCACATGGTCCTCTTCCTATTGATCACGCTTCCCTACCTGATACTCATTCAAATTCCAATAACCAGCTGGTTGATGAGCTATCAGATCTTCCCCGCCAACGTTTCGGTCGGCTGGAAAGTTCTGTCGGGTCTCACCCTTCTCGGTGCCATCTGGTTCGGGATTTCCGGATTTGAGGACTTCTTCTACTTCCTCATTCAATCAACCTTCCACTGGCTCGAGCCTCACGCCCTGCGGCGAGTGCTTCATGGCGACTTCGCTTGGTTCAAGGACTGGATACCGCTGCCTTTCGGACTCAAACTTCCCGGACATTGGGTGTTCTGTCCCTGCACCGCCATTCTACTCCTGTATGTTCGGCAACGATGGATCATCGGCTAAAGACATCGGATTCGCTTACGCCCGTCTCATGAGAAACTCGTCTCGTGGACGGGCTTTCTCTTTTGCAGCTAAGGCGTATAATCAGCGTATGAAAACTCTTATTTCCGTCGTGGTTGCTGTCATCGCTACGTATCTCGTCACAAGCCTACTGAATACCAAACAGGCTGCGGCGCCTATAGCCAACGCTCCCGCAGACAGCGTTATCATCCCTCTGTCGATCGTCTCGATGCGAGAAAATGCCTCGACATCACCGACCATAGCAGTCGAATATCCGCAGTTCGCGGCGGTCAGCGACGATTTCAACGCGCTCATTGCCTCTTCAACTCTCGGACGTCTCGGCGACTTTAAGAGCGCGGTCGCTGACAATATGCAAGCCCGGATCGCCACGCAGGTTCCCGGCCAACCGTCTGCAGTCATTCCAGAAAGCGCCTACTCATTCCTGGCTTCCTGGCAGCCGGCACAGATCAACTCCCACTACATCAGTTTCGTCGAGCGCTACGACTCATACAGCGGCGGCGCGAATGAAACGCAGGAATTGCAGACATTCAACTACGACCTGGTCGCGCACCGGCCGATGACGCTTGACGACATTCTCGGCACGAGCAGCGACTATCTGCCGAAGCTTTCGGCGCTGGCGCGTCAGGAATTGGATCAATCGTTGCGCGCGGCCTCGCCCGGATATGACCCGACCGCCATGCTCGACGCCGGCACAGAACCGACGGCTGATAATTTTCGAAATTTCACCTTTACCAACTACGCTATAACCGTCTACTTCCCTAAATACGCGGTGGCGCCGGGCGCGTTCGGCGAGCAGCATGTCACCTTCCCGCGGAGCGCCCTGTCGTCGACCTCGGGCAATTAACTGCGCCGACCATGCCTCGGGCCTAATGATTTGCTCCGCTCTTCCTTTCGTGATAAAATTGCCAACCGTGTAGCACCTTCGCCGATCGCGGATCGGCCAAAAAACAATCAACCACACCTAGAATACGACTGACTATGGATGAGACGACTGAAATCAAAGCCGGCGTGGAGATCGCCTATGGCCGCCGAGTCTTCAAGGTTCTCGGACCAGCTCCTCACAAGGGCATGTGGCGGATCCATGAAAGGATACGCCGTGGCTATCGCGCTCCGGCCGGCTGGAAACCGAAGCTCTATGACATGCCGGAAGATGATCTGGTCCAGATCGCCCGCGAGTCGCTCCGACACGAGCGCCTGATGGAACAGATGAGCAGCCACGCCCAGGGGCGGCGGGCAGGCGCCAAACGAAGCGCCAAAGTTCCCGGCAAAAACTCGCGCCCGGGAACGATCAGAGGTTTGGAACGCGCCTATTACTCGGCACATGGCTTTGCCACTTGAGCCCGCCCCAGTCCTCATAGAGCATCACCCGCGCCCGTCTGGCAGCCCGCCAGATGCGGCGCTTTTTTGGCGGCGGCTGACTATTGCAATACTCCGGGTCCCGGGATAGGATGGCGGCAGAACAGCATTCGACAAATAGAAAGGAATCGGAAACTATGATCAAATTCTCCAATGGACGCGCTATCAATTACTTTATCGCGAGTGGCGCCTTGGCCTATGATTGCAAAGGATGGCTGCATGAACGCGCGCTCACGGCGCTCGGCTTCATCAATCCTCGCTTCTTCGCGGTAGCCATAAAGTCACTCACGCTGCCACCGACGGCAGGTCATCTCGTCTGGTGGCATCCATGGACCTGCATCCGCATGATACAGAACGGAGCAGTAAACAAAGTCGGTCTGACAAATCCTGGCTTTAATTGGTGGGTCACGCGCGTGGCACCATACATCGACTTCGAGAGCCAGCCGGTGATCGTCTCTCTGTTCGGGTCGCCGGAAGATCTTGTCTACATGGCGGAAAGATTAAATCCGTTTGATCTCTTGGCAATCGAGGTCAATGGTTCCTGTCCAAACAAGAAGCTTCTAACCTCCGGACTACCGCAGTCACTGCGCGAGCAAGCTGAACACATCGCGCAAGCGACGATAGCCGCCAAAACAGTTTCTCGTCACCCTTTTATCCAAAAGGTCTCCTACGAACAGGCTTATTTCTACCTGGAGTCGAGATTGCGAGGAGTCGTGGAAGCCATCTCTATCAACAGCGTCAAACACGAGACTGTCTTCCCGGACGAACAGAGTCCGCTGTGCAGGCTTGAGAACCGAGTCGGCGGCGGAGGTGGCGGCGTCTCCGGCAAACCGGCCCAGCTATACAACTGGAAGGTGGTGTCCGATCTAAAACGCGAGGGAAAGACGCCCATCATTGCGCCAAGTTCGATGTCATATGAAGATATGCAGTATGTGCGGAATGAATTGGGAGCCGATGGCGTCAGTTTTGGCACGATCATGCTTCCGGATCACAATCCGTTCAAAGTTTGGACATGGTTAACCAACCCGACAAAGCCGACCCGCTACGTCAGACGTGCGCAGCGCGAACAGATCGCCGCAGTCATCAAACAGCAAAAAGCCGAAGCCGACGAGGCTGAACAAGCTCACAAACTAGAATCAGAATAGTCTTAGCAACACCATTCCTGCAACCCGGCCACGCGGGTTGCTTTTTTGTGCCGGTTCATCTAGTCTGCTAGCAGAATAACCTTGACACTAGGGAGTCACGCATGAATAAAAAAACACTATCGATAGCAGGAACAATCGTAAATCATGACAGCTCGTTTACGGGCACCGTCATCATCGACCGTGATTCGGGATTGATAAGCGAAATCGGAGGATACAGTGGAACGGCTGATATCGTACCGCCAAACAGATGCTTCATTCTGCCGGGTCTGATCGACGTGCATGTCCACGGCCGGCAAGATGCCACGGACGAGGAATCGTATAAAGAAGACTTTATCAGCCTTGGCAATGCCGGAGTTAACGGCGGTGTCGTTTTTGTCTGTAGCATGGGAAACACGCCCAAACCGCCGGTGGATGATGCAACATATGACGAGTTGGCCGCGTTGGCAGCAGCCTCGCCCATACCCGTTCTGCTCTACGCCATGATCGGGCCTGACACGAACCCGCTTTTCCGGTCAGTGCCATACAAGCTCTGCCATGCTCGCACAACCGGCAAAAATGACAAAATATTCTTTCCCACGCGATTGAGCATCTATAAAGCCGCCTTCAGGTATCGCGGCCATCACGTCAGCAATCATTGCGAGAATCTGGAAATTCTGAAAGAGTGCGGGCATGAGGAAGCTCATGAAGCCCGACGACCAGCTCACGCGGAAACCACTTCGATCGACGACGCTCTTGAATTGATCGAATATGTGTTCGGCTTCGGAAAGATTTGCCACTGCTCCGTTCCGACCGGCATTGAAAAAATCCGTGCGGCCAAACGGCGCGGCGTTCGTGTCACCTGCGAGGTCACACCGCATCACTTGTATTTCGACACGAGTATGATCACGCCTGAGAACCGCCATTGGCTGCAGATGAACCCGCCACTACGTTCACCCGAAGATCGCCTGGCCATGATCGAACATCTGCGGCTGGGCGATATCGACATGCTGGCCAGCGACCATGCGCCGCATACGGCGGAAGACAAGCGGAAAGGGGCCTCGGGGCAACCGCACCTCGACACCTTTGGCCCGTTCACCACATGGCTTATCGAGAAGAGATATTTCGCGATGAGCCAGATCGTCCGCATGGCCAGTTATAACCCCGCGCAATTCGTAAATGCATTCCTGCCGAAAGAGCATATCGGCCTCGGCTACGGGCGCATCGGCGTCGGCCATGTCGGCTCACTGACGGTGATCGACATGACAACCCCCGTTACCGTCACCAAGGACATGCTCAAGACAAAATGCGGCTGGTCGCCATTCGAGGGCATCACCTTCCCCGGCAGCGTCAGACACACGATCGTCAGGGGACACGTTCTCAAATAGCCGACTCTCGCGCAGCATCTGGACAGACAACACCGCACCGGAATAATCCGGTGCTTTTTTACGAATCCAGTTTGAGCAGCAAACCCCTTTCTTTGACTTTCGCAAACATGGCATAGAAGAACCAGAAGACGAGCACGAGATATATGGCATCGAGACCGTATGAATACAGCATGGTCGTGACCGGCAATCCGCCGGTGGCGATGACTTGCCGCATGCCTTCAAAGACGTATGTGGACGGCAAGGCGTATGACAGAGGACGCAGCCATTGCGGCAGAGCCGAGACCGGATAGAAGACGGCGCTGAACGGCTGCACCAGGAAAATGATGCCGAAGGCCAGCACCTGGGCAGTCGTGCCAAAACGCAGGATGATAGCCACCACAAAGAGGCCGAGCGCCCAGCCGAACAAAAGGAGTGAGATGATGAACGGTATCGTATAGAGGCCAAACTGGAATATATTGAAATGATAGAGTGCCACGGCGACGATTCCCAGTATGACGCCTTGAATGAGAATGCGGACAATGCCGAGCACTACCGTGGAGAATATGAATTCAACGATGCGCACCGGCGTGACGAAAAGATTCAAGAGATTTTTTTCCCAGACATCCTCGAGAAAAGCGATGGTTACGGCATTCTGCGAACGATTGAGCAGCTCC
>JAGWLE010000038.1 GCA_028864955.1 Patescibacteria group bacterium
TGCGTATGAATGCTCTTTTCCAGACGATCGAGTTCGACGTGGTAGTTCTTTGAAAGCCGTGCCAGTTCCTGTCGATCGATCTTGACTCCCCTCTTTTCCATCTCGTGCGTGATCGGCATGAGCGGCAACTCGATATCCATGTAAACCTTCTCGACGTTGTGCTGTTTCAAGCCGTCCATGATGATCGGTCTGGCTTCTTCAAATGTCTCTTTGCCCGTGAAGTTGAGGATGTCTTCGATTTTTGGGTTGGTGAGATTGGATTGGATTAACCACAAGGCAGTTCCGACTTTTTCAAGTTCATCTGGATCGACTGTGTGGTCTCCCTCGCTCGCAAGCTCCTCGGGAGACGTGCTTCGCGAAGCGGGCGAGGTTTGACTTTTGACTTTTGACTTTTGACTTTCAGGCTTCTTCCCGTCCCAGTTCTCCATAACCTGCTTCAATCGTTGCGGCAACGTTCTAAATTCGAGGGATGTCCAAAGCGCATTGATCTTCTTTGGATCGATCGTATCCCTGAATGTCTTCTCGGGAAACGCAAACGTGATAGGTGCGTCGCGGCGGATGGTCGCCAGCATCTTGCTGAACTCGGCTTCTTCTTTGTTATCTTTGAGAAGCTGGACGATTCGCGGCGAAATGCCCGCCTTTTTGAACTTGGCTTCACGGCCAGCCTCAAGCTCCTTGTACATATTTTCAATGGACCCAAATTGCTGAATGAGGATCGTCGCCGTCTTTTCGCCAATCCCCTTTACGCCGATGATATTGTCTGAGGGATCGCCGCGCAGTCCCTTGTAGTCGGGTATGAGTGCCGGCCCAAATCCATAGCGTTCGATCACGCCCTTCTCGTCATACATGATCGTATCCTTGATGCCCTTTTTCAAGGTGTAGACTTGAACTTTTTTGTCATCGACGAGCTGCAGCGTGTCCATATCTCCCGAGGCAATAATAATATCTGTGCTTTTGATTTTTGACTTTTGACTTTTGACTTGTTCGACGATCGTGCCGAGCATGTCATCCGCTTCGAACCCTTCTTTGTCATATATCGGTATATCCATGGCCTCAAATATTTTGCGCGATGAAATCATCTGCGCCACGAGCGCCTCATCGGCGGCTTTGCGGCCGGCTTTGTATTCTTTGTATATCTCATGCCGGTACGTCGGCCCTTTGAGGTCATAACAGGCAGCTATATAATCCGGCTTCAAATCCTCGATAATCTTGAGAAGCATCGATGAAAGCCCGTAGAGAGCACCGGTCGGTTCGCCTTTCGAGGTCGAAAAGTCAGGTAAGGCGTGGTACGCGCGGTGTAAGATAGCGTGCGCATCGAGGAGAATGAGCCTGGTATTCGCTTTGGTGTCTTTGGCGACGCTCATGCGTGCATTGTAGCAGAGCTCACAGAGATTGTATGCGTGCCATCTTTGATCTCGAAATGCAGGTTTTCCTGCGGCATGAATCGCTTCAACTCGACATTTTCCGGCCATTCGACCATGATCAAGTTGTTCGGATCAGCCATCAAATTCTCAAATTTGAGCGCTTCGAGTTCTTCAGGCCGTTCCAGTCTGTAGGCGTCTATGTGAACTAATCGTGGAAAAATTTTGTCCGCTGTTTCATATATTTTCATGAGCACGAATGTCGGACTGGTGATTTCTTCCGAGACGCCAAGTGATTTGGCTAAACATTTCACAAATGCCGTCTTGCCTGCGCCCAAGTGGCCGGAGAGACCAACTAAAAAAGCCTCGTCTTTTTCAAAATTTGTCATTGCCCCATTTCTCTCCTGTCGTTTATGAATATGTGCCAGCCAATCTGCGGCTATTTTCTGTGTCTCTTCGAGAGAATTAGACTGGAAATGCTTCATATTCAAATCATATCAATAAGGTATAATTAAACAAATGACCCTGACCTTCGACGAAGACAAACAGAAGCGCAAATTGAATGAACTCTTGCACAAGGAAGAAGAGGATTTGGTGCAGATCTTGGCGGGAAAATATGGCGTTGAATATGTAAATCTCCAAGGCATCGGCACGAACGCTGATGCCCTACGATTGATCAATGAGAGTACGGCGCGAGCGGCACAGGTGGCGGCGTATGCCCTCATCGACAAGAAGGTCAAAATCGCCGTACGCAATCCGCAAGATGAAAAAGTCATGGCGGTCATCGAGACGCTCCAAACCAAAGGTTATTCTCCGGAAATTTTCATCACTTCAACGCAAAGCTTGGAAAAGGCCTGGAAAACTTACAGAGACATCTCGTTTGCCTACGAAAGCAAGGCTGGTTCGTTGGAAATTTCAAATGAGGATATCTCATCGATCATCGAAGAGGCCAAATCTCTGCCAGAAGTTATTGCAACGCTCGAAAAAACTGTCGCCGCAAAGAAAAGTTATCGGGTGTCACGAATTCTCGAGACTATAGTTGCCGGCGCGCTGGCCGTAGACGCCTCGGACATTCATCTTGAGCCGGAAGAAGCCTATATCCGCCTGCGCTATCGTCTCGATGGCGTTCTCCAGGAAGTTATAAATTTCGATAACGAGACGTATGCCCTGCTCCTCTCGCGCATCAAGCTGATTTCCGGCATGAAATTGAATATCAAGAAAGATTCGCAAGACGGCCGTTTCAGCATCAAGCTTTCCGGCAGTGAAATAGAAGTCCGCGTTTCCGTCCTGCCCGGCGCTTACAACGAATCGATTGTTATGCGCCTCCTCAATCCCAAATCCATCGCCGTACCGCTCGAAGAGCTCGGCATCCACCCCAAACTCCTTGCGTTGCTCCTCAAAGAGATGGACAGGCCAGATGGCATGATTTTGACGACCGGCCCGACCGGTTCCGGAAAAACCACGACGCTCTATGCGTTCTTAAAGAAGATACACACGCCGCAGGTCAAGATTATCACTATCGAAGATCCGATTGAATACCACCTGCCGGGTATTGTGCAAACACAAGTCAATGATAAGGGCTATACCTTCCTCGAAGGTTTGCGCGCCGCCGTCCGCCAAGACCCCGACATCATCATGGTCGGTGAAATCCGCGACAACGAGACTGCTGACATCGCCATCAATTCAGCGCTGACTGGCCACCTGGTATTTTCAACCTTGCATACAAACGACGCGGCCGGAACATTCCCCCGTTTGATCGATCTCGGCGTCAATTCAAAAGTCATCACGTCAGCCATCCGGATCGCCATGGCCCAGCGCCTGGCGCGGCGTTTGTGCGAATTTTGCAAAAAAGAAGTGTCGCTCGAAGGTGACATGCAGAAAGAAATCGAAACAATCGTGGCAGGCATCGAGGACAAAACGCTCATTCCTGATTCGAGGACAAGGATCTGGGAAGCGGTCGGCTGTGAGAAATGCAACAATACCGGCTACAAAGGACGTGTTGGCATATACGAAGCGATTCTCACGGATGAAAAGATCGAGAATGCCGTAGAAATGAACCCGAGCGAACGGGAGATCTGGGCCGCCGCCAAGGGTCAAGGCCTGCTCACCATGAAACAGGATGGCGTGCTCAAAATTCTAGCCGGCATGACGTCATTGGCGGAACTCGAGCGCGTCATTGCATTAACAGATTAGTCTCGCAGACTAGATTTTATCCACACTGTCAATTGCTTTTTTGCTTGAGAGAGCGCTAGGATGCGGATCAGAGAGATTCGAATGCGTAAATCTCTAAGCAATATCTTCTGTCGTGATGACGGAAGCGAGGTAAAGTCCCGAGGATAATTCCAGTACGCCAGACCGAGGTCTCGCAACCAAAATGTCCTTAGCACTTTGCCCAAACCTGGGGAGGCCATTGCTTAGAGGTTCACGAACTTGAAAGAAGTAATGTACAACAGCATCGTAGCATACTGTAAAATAAATGTCAAGAAGCTCGTCTAAAAACTCCCGCGCAGACCGCGGTCCGGAAAATGAAGCGGATACTGGTTTTCTCGACCAAACCCTGCGGCCTTCGCGTTGGAACGAGTATATAGGCCAGAAAAACATCAAAGATAACCTGCATATTCTACTCACGGCTGCCAAGGAACGCCGGCACCCGCCTGAACACATCCTTTTTTACGGTCCGCCAGGCCTCGGCAAAACAACCTTGGCCCATTTGATTGCCAAGGAAACTGGCAGCCAGATGAAAGTGACTTCCGGGCCGGCCATTCTCAAAGTCGGCGATCTGGCTTCCGTGCTCACCAATCTTTCCGCCGGCGACATTCTCTTCATCGATGAGATTCATCGCTTGAATAAAGCCATCGAGGAAGTGCTCTACCCTGCCATGGAAACCGGCACGCTCGACATCATCATCGGCAAGGGACCGTCGGCGCGCACCATCCAGCTCGATCTGCCGCCGTTCACGCTGATCGCAGCCACGACGCGGATCGCCATGATATCCTCTCCCTTGCGCTCGCGTTTTTCCGGTGGCGTCTTCAAGCTCGATTTTTACACCAATGACGAGATCAGCCAGATCATCGGGCGCTCAGCCAAGATCCTCGGCATCGATATCGAACCCGAAGCCGTGCGAGAGATAGCCATCCGGTCGCGCTTCACGCCGCGCACCGCCAACTATCACCTCAAGCGCTGCCGAGATTACGCGCAGATACACAAATCCGCGTTGACGCGCGACATTGTCGAGAAAGCCCTTTCCATGCTCGGCGTCGATACCTCCGGCCTCACCGGCGCCGACAGGGAGATCTTGAGGGTCATCATCAGCAAGTTTGGCGGCGGACCCGTCGGCTTGAATACTATCGCCGCGGCCTTGAGCGAGGAACAGGCGACGATCGAAGAGGTGTACGAGCCGTATTTGATTCAACTCGGACTGCTCGAGCGAACGCCGCGAGGCAGGATCGCCACAGACAAGGCCTACGCGCATCTCGGAGAAAAAGGCGCGGCCAAGTTGCTTTGATTTTCAAAAAAAATAGTATATTCTTCAGCATAATCATCACAACCATGTCCGGCCATAATAAATTCTCAAAAATCAAGCATTTGAAAGCCAAGAATGACGCGCAGAAGAGTAAAGTTTACGGCAAACTCGTGCGCCTCATCACCGTGGAGGCCAAGAAAGCAAAAGGTGACGTGCGCTCGCCCGGACTGGCGACAGCCATAGAAAAAGCCCGGAAAGAGAACATGCCCAATGACACGATCGACCGCGCCGTCAAGAAAGCCGCCACCGATAACAGCGCGGCTATGGAAAACATCGTCTACGAATCATACGGCCCTGGCGGTGTGGCCATCCTCATCGAGGCTCTCACCGACAATCGCAATAAGGCGGCACAGGAGATCAAGCATATTTTGAGCCAAAATGGCTGCGAACTGGCCTCGCCCGGCAGCGCTTCATGGGCATTCCAAAAGACTCATGAAGGCTGGCAGCCGACGACGACCATGCCTCTCGAGGACGCCGATATTCAGCTTCTGAGCAAGCTGGTTGAAGATCTGGAAGAAAACGAGGACGTGCAAGATGTCTACACCAACGCGGAATAAGTATGACGATACTCGGCATTGATCCCGGATATGACAGGCTGGGCATCGCCGTCATCGAGAAAACCGCCGCCCCGAAAGAGCGGCTCATTTACTCCGCCTGCTTTCAAACCTCCCCGAAGGATGATATCTATGAACGGCTGATGAGGATCGGTGCGGAAATCGTTCGCGTCTGTGAAAAATATCGACCGGACGTGCTGGGCATAGAGAACTTATTCCTGGCCAAGAATCAAAAGACGGCCATGCGGGTTTCTGAAACACGCGGTATCATCATATATGAAGCCGCCAGGCGGCATATTCCCATATACGAATACTCGCCGATGGAAATCAAGATGTCTGTGACCGGCGACGGCACCAGTGACAAATCGCGGATCATCAAGATGGTCAGTCTGCTTATCGAACTGCCTAAAAAAAAGATTATCGATGACGAATACGATGCCTTGGCCGTGGCCTTGACCTGCTCCGCCAGGCAAAAAAGTAATCCACAGTAGGTTTTTGTTGCAACAACTTTTATAGTTTGTTACAAATGTGCACATATCATTAGCAGATATAATCTTATATCGCGTATGCCAGTGAAAACCGTCGCGCACCGGAAAACAAAAATTAAAAGTTCTGTTTCAAAGGAGGATGAGAGTGCCGAGATAGTATCCATGACGAAAAAAAATAAGATGGCTGCCGAGATCGACGAACCGGAGACCATCGGAAATCTAGAGGACAAGAATGACGAAGATCTCGAAATCACCGACGAAGAAAGTGACGAACTCGGCCTGGATGACGCCGGCCTGGAAGAGGAGATAGACCCGTTTAACGATAAGTGGGAGGCCTGACGGTTTAGTGCTATACTGGGCTTTGCATGGCGCGTCACCGGAAATCAAAATTGCGTCATTTGAAGACGCTCATCCTCGTCGGCTTGTCTGTTGTTTTGCTGGCCATCGGCTCGGCGGCGCTCTGGATAGCCACGCTGCAGATGCCCGATCTCAATTCATTCCAGAATAGGAAAATTGTTGAGTCGACAAAGATCTACGACCGCACCGGCCAGGTGCTCCTTTATGATACCGGCACGAACGCCAAGTTGACTGTCGTGCCGCTGTCAGAGATTTCGCCAAATGTCCAACAGGCGACCATCGCCATTGAAGACTCAAGTTTTTACACGAATATCGGCATTGATCCGACG
>JAGWLE010000039.1 GCA_028864955.1 Patescibacteria group bacterium
CGTCAAAGACGCGCTCGACGGCCGCAAGCTCGTTCGCGCCGTGGCCTACGTCATCGCCACCGAATCAGGCGAGGAAAATGCCTTCTTCGAGGCACTGACCAAAATGGGCATCGAAACCAAGGTCAAGGACCTCCAGATTTTCAGCTCTGGCGCAAAGAAAGCCGACTGGGATGTTGGCCTGGCGGTTGATGCTGTAAAGTTGGCGCCAAAATTAGACGCGGTTATTCTTGTGACGGGTGACGGCGACTTTGTGCCGCTCGTCGAATACTTGCAGATGAACGAGGGCTGCCAAGTGGAAGTCGTTTCATTTGGCAAATCTACGTCCGCCAAACTCATCGAAGCCGCCGATCACTTTATGGACCTCGATGAAGCGCCGAATAAGTATTTGCTCAGGGGAGGGAGGAGATAAGAAAAAGGCCGAGACGTATGTCCCGGATTCGTAGCAAAACTTATATGAGCTCCTTGAGAAAGATTCTAATATCTTGGGCAATTCGTCTAGCTCATTTTGATCAATACCTGCCATACGCATCCTTTCTCTTCTAGATCTGATACTAATGGCGAATAGACTTGTGTCAAGAACTAGCTATTCGCTATGAGTTTTGCTACATTTCAAATGCCTTCGAAGCACCCTTAACATAACTAATCTCGCCACCGGATAGGCAGATTTGAAATTTCGCGCACGGAGCGTGACGGAATCATTCAAAGCTGAAATCTGGCGGCGAACTCTCTCATGAAAACAAAAACATTTTCTCTGGAACTCGGCGGCAAGACGCTCACAGCGGAATTCAATGACTTGGCTGACCAAGCGAACGGCTCGGTGATTGTGAAATACGGTAACACGACGGTACTTGCAACGGCGGTCATGGGCAAGGAGCCGCGTGATGGTGATTTTTTCCCGCTGACAGTGGACTACGAGGAACGTTTTTATGCCACAGGCCGCATACTCGGCTCGCGATTTATGCGCAGAGAAGGGAGACCTTCAACTGAAGCCATCCTCTCCGGCCGCATCGTCGACCGCACCATCCGTCCGCTTTTCAATCAGCGCATGAGGAACGACGTGCAGGTTGTCATAACGACACTTTCAATTGCTGAAGATGATCCGGATGTTGTCGCTGTTATTGCCGCCTCGCTGGCTCTCGGTACATCAGATATTCCTTGGAATGGACCGGTATCTGCCGTTCGCATCTGCCGCGACGGTAATTGGCTGGTGAATCCCGACTTCAAGGCACGTGAAGATGCCAAGATTGTTTTTGATTTGGTTGCATGTGGTAAGGATGGCATGATCAACATGATCGAAGTTGCTTCGAAGGAAGTTTCCGAAGAAACTGTGAATGAAGGATTGGCAAAAGCTTCAGAAAGCATTGAAAAAATTCAAGCATGGCAAACAAAGATCATTAAAGAGATTGGACGCGCAAAGACTGACGTACCTCTACCCGAAGCTACACCGGGTACAAAGGAACTTTTCGACGAAGAGATCGTACCGCGATTGAAATCAGCGGTCATGAGCGGCCAACCAGGCAAGACATCAATAGAGGCCATAACCCAAGAATGGGCAGCTCTATTTAAGGAAAAAATGCCCGAAGGCCACGTCGGCATGGCCATGGAGATGTTCGAGGAGGCTGTAAACGACCTCATCCACGATGAGGCTATCGATAACGACAGCCGCCCCGACGGCCGCGGCATGGATGAGATCAGACCACTCTATGCCAAAGCCGGCGGTCTTTCACCCATACTTCACGGCTCCGGTATTTTCTACAGAGGCGGCACGCATATCCTCTCAACCCTGACGCTCGGCTCACCAGGTGACGCACTCATCATCGAAGGTGTTACAGTCGAAGAAAACAAACGATTCATGCATCACTACAATTTCCCGCCATTTTCAACGGGTGAAACGGGCAAGATGGGAGGAACTAACCGCCGAATGATCGGACATGGAGCGCTGGCGGAGAAGGCTTTGCTGCCAATTATTCCCGATAAGGATACATTTCCGTACACGATTCGTCTCGTCTCGGAAGCCCTGGCCTCAAATGGATCAACCTCGATGGGTTCCGTCTGCGGGTCAACGTTGGCACTCATGGATGGAGGAGTACCAATCAAAGCTCCAGTCGCCGGCATCGCCAGCGGCCTGATGATGCGTTCATCAAAGGAGTACAAGGTGCTCACAGATATTCAAGGACCAGAAGATCACCACGGCGACATGGACTTCAAGGTTGCCGGCACGCGCACCGGCGTAACCGCGGTGCAGATGGACGTCAAAGTCGGCGGCATTCCGCTCAAGATCCTGGCCGAGGCATTCGTCAAAGCCAAGGCGGCCCGATTCAAGATCCTCGATGTCATCGAGAAAGAAATCGCCGCACCACGGGCAAAGATCTCACCGAACGCGCCCGAGATCATCGTCATGAAAATCAAACCTGATCAGATCGGTCTGGTCATCGGTTCCGGCGGCAAGACGATCAACGAGATCCGCGATGTCACGCACGTCGAGGACATCACCATCGAAGATGATGGCTCGATCTTTATCACCGGCAAGAATGAAACGGCTCAGAAAGCCAAGGATATTATCTACGGTATGACCCGTGAATACATGCCTGGCGAAAGATTCGACGGTGAAGTCACGCGCCTCATGGATTTCGGTGCTTTTGTAAAGATCGGGCCAAACGCGGAAGGCTTGGTACATGTGTCGGAAATGGCGCCATTCCGCGTAGAACGAGTGAGCACGTATGTCAAAGAAGGGGATAAGGTTCCCGTGACAGTAAAAGAAATTGACGACAAGGGCCGTATCAATCTCTCCATAAAGGCCGCAAACCCGAATTTCTTCACGAAGAAGGAAGAAATGCCGATGCCTCGCCGCGAATTTAAGAAACGGTTTTAACGCCGTGTAATTCGTGTCCCGGCTAAGCCCAGGCTTTTGTTATATGGAAGAACTTTGCGGTATACTTATGTCGTAATGGACGATGACATCATTCTCCAGCCCGACAAGGTTCCGCCTTCGCCAGCGGCGGATGAGACGACATCTCCGGATTCCGTTGATGGTGGAACTGATCCGCAGAACGAGGACGACACCGGGGATCGTGTTTTCGATATATCGGCCGACTTGAATATTTCGCCGCTTAAAGACGCCGATGTGGCAGACAAGCCGGCGCCCGCGCACATCGATGTTCCGCCCGTGCCGCGCGAAACATCCAAACCTCCGGCAGAAGTCACCGCCCTCAAACCGGCGGAGAAAATCGCCACTTCATCGACTTCACCAGTTGTCGATCAATCATCGCTTGAACCGGGCATAAATCAACTGAGGCAGCCGGCACGACCGATACCGATGCAGGATTTTCCCATGCCCCTCGGACAAGTCCAGCGGCCATTCCAGCAAGCACCTATGCCCGTAGGCTATCCGTCGCCGGATCGCACCGCTCCGGCAAATCCGCCGGCAAAAACTCTGGGCTCGGTTGGTCCCGTACCAGCGGCAGTTCATTCTACTCCGCCGGTTTCGCGCTCTCACAAACAATTTGCCGTACCATCAAGCGGAAATATCAAGCCGATACGCACATTCGAGAGCGATATCGCCGAAGCTATTGCCTTGAAAAAAGCCTCAACCGCTTCGATCGCTATAGCCGAACGCTCAAAATCACTTCCGGAAAAGAGGATTGTCAATACACCAGTACCAACCTCTCATTCAACGCGGAATTTTATTTTACTTCTGCTCTCCATATGCCTTATTGCCGGCGGCATATTTGGCGGCTATTACTTATACCAACAAAGTCCGCTGGCGCTTTCCCGACAAACGACGCCCACGCCGCCGCCTATACGCCAGGCGCTTATAACAGCCGATAGCCAGGTCGAATTGCCTATCGACTACCTGAATCGTACGGCCGTTCTGGCCAAGATTAGAACTGAAATTGCCGCATCGCAGAATCCAAATAGCATCAAGGAAATCATTCCTGTTACGAATGTCCGTGGACAACGTACCGACGTAACAGCCGCCGCCATGGTCAGCCTGATGAATATCCCCGTGCCTGATATACTGAATCGTTCGCTCGACGCGCCGTGGATGCTCGGCGTCTATGAAGACCCCGCGGGCACCAAGGATGTTTTTGTTGTCACGACAAATACCTTCTTCCAGAATGCCTTTGCCGGCATGCTCCAATGGGAAAATCTCATGCCGACAGATCTCAATCCGTTCCTCAACACTACGCCGACCAGCAATGTCAGCGGACATTTTGTTGACCGCATCATTGCCAATCACGACGTACGGGAATACATCTCCGATAGCGGACGCATACTATTCCTGTATTCGTTTATCGATACTCAGAAGCTGGTCATCACGGACAGCGAGGCCGCGCTCGGCGAGATACTCACGAGGCTTGAAAATCAGTCATTCATGCGATAAAATAGATTTATGAATACGCGAGATCTCGAAAATTTCCGGACGAAACTGCTTGCTGAAAAGGCTTCGCTGGAACGTGAACTCTCCGGCGTAGCCGAGAAAAACCCTGACAATCCGAGTGGTTGGCAAGCGACGACCACGGACATCGAGGTTGATGCCGCCGACGAAAATGAGCTAGCCGACAAACTCGAGGAACTCGAAGACAATTCCGGCATCGCCTCACAACTCGATAGCCAGCTCAAGGAGGTCACGGCCGCGCTCGAACGCATTGACAAGGGTACGTACGGCGCCTGCGAAATATGCGGCAAACCGATTGAAAGAGAGCGTCTCGAAGCAAACCCTTCCGCTCGCATATCCATCAAGCATGGCCATCCGCAGACGGTGAGCCCGAAATAGCTCGTATCGGACGGCGCCTGTATTGCAAGGCTTCCAAAATATCTTGTCGCGCGACGCGTCCGCGGCCGCAGAGATCGGCGACCGTGCAGGCAACTTTGATAATACGATGGAAGGCTCGGCCGGATAGTTCGAGCGCTTTGGCGGCATGAAGCAACGTCTGGCGCGTGTCGTCATCCAAACTCACGATCTTCTCTATATCATCGGCGTTCATTTCGGCATTATATACTTTTGTCGAACCGTGAGCGGCGAACCTGGCCGCTTGAATATCGCGGGCCCGCCTCACGCGTTCACGGATCGCAGACGACGGTTCAGCTGTCGAGACCGTGCTCGCAAGTTCGTCGTAGTCCACAGAATCGACGTCGACCCATATGTCTATGCGATCAATGATGGGACCGGACAATCGACGTTCATAGAGCTTGAGAATATGCTGCGGACATCTGCACCCATGAGACGGGCCGCGGCCGCACGGACAAGGATTCATCGCCGCAACTAGTATGCACTGAGCAGGAAAGGTGACACTGCCTTTGGCGCGCGAAATAGTTATGGCACGCTCCTCGAGAGGTTGCCGCAGAGCATCGATAACCGACTGATCAAATTCCGGAAACTCGTCCAGGAATAACACGCCGCGATGAGCCAGGGATATTTCTCCTGGACGCGGCACGCTGCCCCCGCCGACGATCGATGGATAGGAAGCGGTGTGATGCGGCGCCCGAAATGGCGGTTCCGTAATGAGAGCGTCGCCAAGAGTCCGCGCAACCGAATGTATGCCTGTGACTTCAACCGCCTGTTCATAGCTGAGTGGAGGTAAAATTGAGGAAAATCCTTGTGCCAGCATGCTTTTGCCCGTACCTGGCATGCCGCACATCACGACGTTGTGCGCGCCAGCGGCAGCGATCTCCAAACCGCGTTTAGCGGCAAGATTGCCGCGGATCGTCTTCATATCGACAATCGGGGTCCGTTGTGAGGCTTGCATAAAACCGTGAACGATGGGCTCGATGCGCCGGCCGCCGGAAAGATGGCTAATAACCTCCTCGAGCGAGGAGACGGGGTATACCTCGATACCACGAGCCAGCGAAGCCTCTGCGGCATTCTCGCGCGGAATGTAGGCTTCGACAAATCCTTGTGCAGCAGCCTGGCAAAGAATCGGCAAGAGGCCGGCAACATGACGGATCCGGCCTTCCAATGAAAGCTCGCCGATAAATAATCGTCCATCGACATCGAATTCTATATCGCCGGCCGCCCGAAGATAGGCCAGGGCGATCGACAAATCGAAAGATGAACCTTCTTTGCGCATATCCGCCGGGGCAAGCGAGACGACGACTTTCTGGTTTTTCTGCTTTGGCGAGATATAACCGCTGTTTTTGACGGCTGCAGCGACGCGATCTTTTGCTTCTTCGACAGACCTGTCGCCCAGGCCGACGATCGAAAATGCGTGCAGTCCGTTTGAAATGTCGACTTCAACGATAACAACGATCGATGTCAATCCGATGATCTGGGCGCTGTACGCTCTGGCCAAACTCATCAGCCGAGCCTAGCAAACACAGATAAAATCCGTATCAAATAAAGTTAAAATCCGCCTGAAGAGACTCGATAATTTCCGAATTTCGCACAACCTTTAGAATGGATTCTGGGCACCGAGAACCTCGAAGTGAACTTGAGGCCCT
>JAGWLE010000040.1 GCA_028864955.1 Patescibacteria group bacterium
CGACGTCCATACCGGAGATGACCTTGCCAAAAATCGTATAATCATGCGGCAAAGCGGGTGTGTCTTTCTGCATGATGAAGAATTGGCTGCCATTGGTATTTGGACCGGCATTGGCCATGGCGACTGTGCCGCGCACATAACCGGCTTGATATGATGGTGTCGCCGGATTGAGCTCATCATTGAATGAGTAGCCCGGTCCGCCAGTGCCCGTGCCCGTAGGATCGCCGCCCTGGATCATGAAGCCCTGAATCACGCGGTGAAAGATGAGTCCGTTATAAAATCCCTTGTTTGCCAAAGTAAGGAAATTCTGGACCGTATTTGGCGCATCGGCATCATAGGTTTCAAAAACGATAGTTCCCTTGTTTGTTTGGATAGTGACGGTGTGCATGAAATTTTTAGCGGATGAATTGGTAGACGTGGATATGCCGGCGAATGACGAATCAGCCGGCGCGGGGCTCCCGGCATCCGAGACGGTCGAGGAACTCATATCGGTCCCGTATTGATTGAAGTAGGAACCGGAACGTGAGGTCGCGTACCATTGCATGCCGGCCAAAACGGCAACAATGACGACAATGGCGATGACCCAGCGCGTGGTAGTAGACATGTGTGATGAAATGATTAGCTCGTAATGCGGCTCCCGCCGCTTCTAACTGTCGCGCTAGAGATTATACAGATCCTTGGCCTTGGCCACAACTAGAGAAACTGCGTCTTCGATGGGCATCATGAGCGTGGCGCCAGACGCCGCCGCATGTCCTCCGCCGCCGAGCATGCTCGCGAGCTTCGAGACATCGTACATGTCGCCATCCTTGCTCCGGAAACTTATTTTGACATTGCCGGGCTCGAGTTCGATAACAACGGCTGTGACCAGCCAATTCTCGACTGACCGCAAGATCGGCGAAACCGCATCACCGCGTATTTCGTTCTTTGGAATTTTGGCATCTGCGAGTGCCTTATTGGACATGATAGAAAAGCCGAGAGTGCCGTTCAGAAAAGTACGTATGGAATTCAAGGCCAAGGCTTCGAACGTGATGAATCCGGGCGTGTTCGAATTCTCCATATCTGAAATGAGTTTTGGAAATTCAGGGACAAATTCTATAAGTTTACCCGCACATGCAAATGTCCGTGAAGTTGTCCCCGGATATTTGAAGCCCCCCGTATCAGAATAGATGCCCATGAACAAATTTGCAGCGATATCATGAGTCATTTCCATGTCCCAAATGAGAAATAGCTCAAAAAGTAATTGAGCCGTAGCCGGATATGATGATTCGACTAGATTAATATCGGCATATTTTGGATTTGAGACATGATGATCGATCACGATCGTGCGAATAGGTAGCGGGAAAGTTATCGGTTTAAATCGTGATATCATGCCGCTCGATCCACTGTCTTGAATTATAAATAGATCAAACTTCTTCAAATCCAATTCAAAAAAATTCGTCCTCTGAATATCGGTAATTCCCGGGAAGTGATTGAATCCCCTCGGGATATCCGAGTCGCTCGAGATCACGGTGACCTTTTTCCCCATCTGTTCGAGTGTAAACTTCATGGCCAAAGCAGATCCGACAGAATCAGGATCCGGTGAAGGGTGACAGTGTAGAAGGATAGAATTTGCCTTCTGTATCTCGGCCAGGATGACGGGTGCTTTTGCCTGGATTTCATTCATGTACAGAGTATACAGAATATCGGTGGCATGTGCTATATTGGAGGCCATGAATCGAACCTACATAAAGGATCTCGTCTCAGCCATCGGAAAAGAAGTCTCCATTTCCGGCTGGGTAGACGTGCGACGCGATCATGGAAAGCTCATATTTGTGGACATCCGCGACATGAGCGGCAAGGTCCAGGCAGTAGCTCTGCCGTCAAATAAAGCCGCGCACGAAGTCGCGAGCAAGATCAGACCTGAATGGGTGATCCAAGCCACAGGCGTGGTCAACAAGCGACCAGAAAAGATGATCTCAAAGAACAAGGAAACCGGCGAGATCGAGCCAAATGGCGACATCGAACTCGAACTCAAATCAATCGAAGTTTTGAACGAGGCTGAAACATCGCCGATCGATCTCCACACGGACGGCCGCGAGATCAATGAAGAGGTCAGATTGAAGTACCGCTACCTCGACCTGCGCCGCCCGCGGATGCAGAAAAACATTCGTTTGCGTTCGGAATTCGTCGAACGTGCACGCCAGTTTCTTTTCACCAAAGGCTTCACTGAGATCGAAACACCCTATTTTACGAGCACCACACCCGAAGGCTCACGAGACTTCATCGTGCCGAGCCGCATGTATCCAGGCAAATTCTTCGCCTTACCGCAAAGTCCCCAACAATACAAGCAGTTACTCATGACAGCAGGCTTCGAGAAATATTTTCAGATCGCCCGTTGTTTTCGCGATGAGGACCTGCGAGCCGATCGCGGCTTTGAGCACACCCAGATCGATATGGAAATGAGTTTTGTGACTCGTGACGAAGTTATGCAGCTTGATGAAAACATGATCACGACAGTAGCCGAAGCCATGGGGTATACCATCAAACAGAAACCTTTTCCCCGCATTCCGTACGCTGATGCCATGAAAAAATACGGTGCAGACAAATTTGACATGCGGACCGAGGAAGACAAGAAGCGAGGCGTTTTGGCATTTGCTTGGGTGATTGATTTTCCGTTCTTTGAAAAAGACGCTGACGGCGCATGGACATTTACGCACAATCCGTTTTCGATGCCGGCTCCAGAACATCTCGAATGGCATCTCGCCGGCACGCACACAAGAGAGATAGTTACACAGCAATATGACCTTGTGTGCAACGGATTTGAGACAGGCGGCGGCAGCATCCGCGCTCACCGACCCGATATTCTCAAAGCAACATTCCGCACGATGGGATATAGCAATGAACAGATTGAAAAGGATTTTGGCCATATGCTCAAAGCGTTTGCCTCGGGCACCCCTCCGCACGGCGGCCTCGCTCATGGCATCGAAAGACTGATGATGATACTCACCGGTGAAAATGAACTGCGAGAAGTACAAGCATTCCCACAGACATCTTCAGGCCGTACAGCTGTGATGGATGCACCTTCGGAGATCAGCGACAAGCAACTTCGCGAGTTGGGTATAGAGTTGCGGAAAAAGAAGTAAGTTAACTGTGGTCTGTGGATTCCTTGTTATTTTTGTGTGGACAAATAGAACAGCCGGGCGAACTATGTTGGCATATCTATGTCACCCGAGTTATGTAATTTTGAATCTTACATTTGTAAGCTTTTCCACTGATGATGCACGTGGTTAAGCCGTGCTTTGCCGGAATATTTCAGATTTGCTTATAAACGTAAGGTTGAAATTTCGTAGGCACAGCACCTATACCAATTACTCCCTACAGAGCGTCAGTATGTAGCTGTTTTACGATTGTCTGTTCTGGTACTCCAGATTGCGTACGAGTATAATTGCCGGAATACTCACATGAATCGCTCACCTGTATCAACTGAAATCATGGATATTCTCAAAAAATTGGGCATCACTGTTCCGCGTGGCACAATGTACCCTCTCATGGGAACGCTCAAACGAAAAATGTTAGTGACACGCCATATTGAAGAGATGGATTTCGGCCACCCGTGGATGTATCACGTAACCGACGCCGGTCGACAGCGTCTCTCTGAACTCTACAATGAATGGACAAAACTCAATTCGCGCCTCATCCAACTCCGCAGTCAAAAATCTATCTATCAGTACCAGCCTTTGTATCGGCACCCATCTCTGTAAGATCCAAGCACACTGAATTCAAACAATACCTCTTTCCCGTATCTGTCGGACCGTCATCAAAGAGGTGGCCGAGATGCGAACCGCAGGTGGCACAGATAACCTCTGTACGGCCGGAACCGTCGGCGTCATCTTGCAGTTTTACAGCACCTGGCAGCGCCTGATCAAAACTCGGCCAGCCTGTCCCGGAATCAAACTGAGCGTCAGATGAAAATAGCGGCGTATTGCAGACGATGCACGAATACATACCGTCTTTTGTTTTGTGCACATACTGACCGGAAAATGGCATCTCCGTGCCCCTTTGGCGGAGCACGCGATATTGTTCGGGTGTCAGGCGCCTTTTGAGTTCGTCGTCATTCATGTTTCAATAACTGCGCGAAACGATTTTGGAGTTTTTCCAGCTTTGGTTCGATCACGATCTGGCAATACGGCGCGTCCTTGTGGGTTTCGTAGTACTTTTGATGGTAATCCTCGGCGGCATAAAACTCCTCGAGAGGCCGTACAACCGTGACGACGGGCTTGTCATAGGCATGTGACGATTGAATATCACTGATGAATGTTTCTGCTGCCGCTTTCTGACTTTCGTTGTTGTAAAAAATGGCTGACGCATATTGTTCGCCGACATCATTTCCCTGTCGATCGCGTGTGGTCGGATCGTGCGTATTGAAAAAAACTGCGAGCAGATCGTCATATGAAATCACACTCGGATCGAATTCGATCTTGATCGCCTCTATATGACCGGTAGCACCCGCGCAGACTTGTTCGTATGTCGGATTGGCCACGCGGCCGCCGGTATATCCGGGCATGACTGAAATCACGCCTTTCAATGACGAAAAAACCGCCTCTGTGCACCAGAAGCAGCCGCCGCCGAATACCGCCGTGTCCCGCGGAACCATTAGCGGCGAGAGTGTTTAGCTTTCTTTGCCTGAAGACGAGCCCACTTGGTCGCGCGACGCTTTGCGGTCTTACGAGAACGCGAGCCGTGAGCTTGAACTGATGCTCGTTTTGCCATGGAGACACTATAATACGAATTTACGAATAATGCGAATGGCATTATACTTACCGTATGAGCACGAAGACCCTCATCTGGATCAGCATCACCGTATTCGGAACTATCGGCGGATATGTGCCGACATTGTGGGGTGCCAGCGCATTTGGCTTTTCATCAGTGATCGGCAGCACTCTCGGCGGCCTCTTTGGCATCTGGGCCGGCTTCAGGCTAGGCCAGATGGTCTAAAGCTTTAACCGAAAGTGAACGTGTATATCCTGACGCCGGGCGATTTGAAAATGATCTCGAGGCGATGCTGCTCCAGTGTCGGATTTGCATACAACCTATATAATCGCGATTGATCAATCGTGAGAACGCCGGAACCGGTAACATCATCACCCATCCATGGCGGTGGTATTGGCCGACCGTCGATGAGCACGTGCGCCGTGGCCGGTTTTCCGTCGGCCGTGAGCGCGATCATGTACACCTTTGTAGCTGCGAATGTGTAGGAGATTTCCGAGTCCGCGCCTGTTGTTTCGGCATATTCGTCGGCAATACTCCATGAACCGCCAAGATAGAACTCATTTGCATTCATAGACGAAACGGCCGGCAAGGTAAATATTCCCTGTCCCTTTTGACCGGGTGCGCCATTGCCGAAATATTCATTGCGCATCGCCCCGAAATATGTCTCGGGACTATCCGTGAGCACGTTGACTGTCGGTACGCTCGAGGAAGCTACGGTGATAGCGCCGGCCTCGCCGAGCACCTGCTTGCGTTGGCTGAGGAGCGCCACTATAGCCGCTTCGGTTTCGCCGTAGCCGCCCTCGCCGATATGATCGTAGACAACATTTCCGTGGATATCTATGAGGTATTTGTGCGGCCAGTATTCATTGCCATAGGCATTCCAGGTGGCATACTTATTGTCCAGCACGACCGGGAATGTGATGCCGAATTGCGACAAACCCATGCGCACATTGTTGATGTCCTGCTCAAACGAAAACTCCGGCGTGTGGATCGCCACGACTTCCAGACCCTGATCCTTGTACGAATTCCACCAACTTTCAAGGTATGGAAATGTCCGTTGGCAGTTGATGCAGGTATAGTCGATGAAATCAACCAGGATGACTTTTTTGCCGATGAAGTCCGCCAGCTTGAATGGCGCGCTATTGAGAAAGCCGGCTGGCTCGACAATCTCCGTATAGCGCCCTTCATTCGCCAATTGAACGCCTGACAAGGCCGTTGACGTGCCGACGATCGTGCCGTCGATGCCCGCGCTATCCGCGCCAGCCAACCTCTGGTGGATCGACTGTTCGATCGAAGTGACATCAAAGAAGCCTGAACCAAGGATGGCCGTCTCAATCTTTTTGTCCAGGCCGGCAATGATGGCCACGCCAAGTATAATGAAGAGCGCACCGAGAATTCTGCGGAACCAGCCGTTCGGATTCGTGGCCCAGCCGAGACGATCGATAATCCGCTGACCGACTGATGCCACCGCAATCAAGATAATGGCTAAGCCAGCGATATACGCCAAAAGATCGATCACCCCCATGCCAAAACTTTGCGGTAAGACAGTGGCCAGTATAACGAAAAACGTCGGACTGCAGGTCGTAAACACTGGACCGAGCGCGGCGC
>JAGWLE010000041.1 GCA_028864955.1 Patescibacteria group bacterium
TCGAATTGATATTTCGGACTTCATCATTCTCATGGCTAATTGGGGTCAGACTGGTCCGGGCAACAAGGCAGACTTCGACGGTGACGGCAAAGTCGACATAAATGATTTCGTGATACTTATGGCTAATTGGACAAACTAACAATTATGAAAAAAATTTCTCTTACGGGCGCGATACTCATTGGCACTCTGGCGTATGCGATTCCTGCCTTGGCGGCGACTTCTGCCAGCTTTACGCCGCAAACCATCCAGGTTTCAGCGGGTCAGCAAGTCAACGTGGCGGTCACTGTAGATCCACAAGGTACGTCCAACTATGCTGAAAAGATCGAAGTTGATTTCCCGGCTGATCTGCTCTCGGTGACTAATTTTACTCAAGGAAATTCCTGGATGCCTCTCACGCAAACAGGGTATGACATCACGGATAATACGCAAGGAATTCTCGTAAAAACGGCCGGTTATGCCGGCGGCATCACTTCCGTGACGCCATTTGGCACGATTACTTTTACAGCCAAGAAATCTGGCACGGGGACAGTCAGTTTTGGCGCAGACTCGCAGGCTTTCCTCAAGACGGGCAAGATCTCAATAACCGGCGCGGCGGCGTCAGTGACGATCGGTCCGACGGTCGTAGTTCCGGCAAAGGCCGCTTTGACCAGCAGCCATAATCAATCGCCGACACCACAAGCGACTCCAGACATGTCGCCGGTGACCACTCAAAACGGAGTTGTTATCACTCCGACGCCGTCACCGGTTATCGGCAGCCAAGTCGCAGCTGTTGGAGCGGCTACTTCGACGGGCGGCGGCAGTATGACATTGTGGATCATTGTTGCCATTCTGGTCGTGGCTGTTGTCATCTATATGATCATGAGGATGGGACGGAAAAAAACGATGTAGATTTGGTTTCAGAGCTCTGATTGACATCCCGAATGCTTATTCATATACTCTGTCCATACCCGTTCTTTGGCCGATTGCCTTCACGCGCGTCTTCGATACAGGATCTCGTCTGGACGCGCACGGAATGCGTCACGCAGGCATGATCACACCTGGCCATCCTCTGGCATTATTCATGCTGACGAAGCGCGTGGCGTTTCAAGGAACGGGTTGCTGACACGGCAGTAGAAGACAGAAAAAGTCCGGCATCTTGGGTTGGTGCCGGACTTTCTTGGTGTCTGGGTATAGCGCAGCCTCAGAATCCAAAGAGATGCCTGAAGAAGTTTCCGATGGATCCAAAGAAGCCGAGGCCGCCGCCGGGATGGATGCCCGGAACAGGCGGTGTGTTCGAGTTCTGGCTGGGGCCGTCGATGACGGACGAGGCCGTGATCGAACTGCCATTGACCGCGCCTTGAACGATCACATAGTCGCCGTTAGAGATGGCGGAGACGGTCGAGGAAGCGTTATTCTTCACGATCTGAGCAGTACTGGCGTCGATAGTGTAGCCGGTGTTACTCGAGGTTGTGATCGTAAAGGTCGTGCCGCTCACGCCGGAAACTGTCCCCGCAACCACCGGCTGGCCGTTACCTTGGATCGATGGCAGGCCGCCGGGGCCGCCGTTGGCAATCGATCCCGGCGTCCAACCCGGTCCGCGGCCGCGCATCATCACCAGGCCGTCACGGATAGTTGTGGCCGCTACGGATGTGCCGTTCACCGTACCTTGGACGAAGACGCGGTCATTGAGGGCCACCGCCGCCAGCGAACTTGTGGCGTTATTCTTGAAGACGGTGGCTGCCGAAGCGTCGACGGTAAATGTTGTCGAGGCTGTCGAGACGCCGTTAGTGCCCGTTCCCGGGGCCACGAAACTTCGGCCGACCACGGTCAGCGTCGTACCGCTCAAGGCTGTGACTGTGCCAAATATTCCAGGCTTCATCATGCCCGGTCCGCGACCATTGAGACCGTTCATCATGCCCGGTCCGCGACCTTGCCAGGAACCGTTGTCTTGGCCGCGCCAGGATGGATTTGGGGAATCCGTCTGTGCCAAGGCCGGTACTGCCAGAGAAATAATCATAGCCGCTCCGGCCAAGCCGCTGATAACTTTCACACTCGTACTCATTGCTCTCATTGCTGAAATTTTTGATGTAGTAGATGTCATGATTTTACGACTAATACGCACCATGCATACAGGCATGGGTTAAACTCCTAAAGTGAGGACTACGACGGTCATCCTTGCACAGTGCTTCGTCTAGATACGAGGCGGCCTGAGTCTGTGGTGCATACGCATGGATGCATGATCCAATATCCACTCATTATTCAGTAGGAATTGATCTTTTGTGGCATAATAGTGGGGAAGTGAAAAAAATACCTTCGATATCCACGTTGCTCGCAGCGGTGTTGCTGCTGGCGGGCATCTCTCTCATATATACAATCACCTCACGATTTTCGCCTTCCGGACAGGGAAATTTTCCGGTCGCGCTGAATCGGCTGTCTCCACATGGCCAACTGGCCGCCGTAGAAGGATCGGGCTCCGGCCTGGTCGGCTGGTGGAAATTCGATGAAGGTTCCGGCACGACCGCCGGCGATTCCAGCGGTTCTGGGAATGCCGGAACACTCGAGGGAAGTCCACTACCGACCTGGACGACAGGAAAGATCGGTGGCGCTCTTTCATTCGACGGTGTTACTGACACGGTTGCCATTGGCAATCCCGCGGTCTTAAATTTCGGCACCGGCTCGTTCAGTTATGGCATGTGGGTCTACCCGACTGCCAATACCTCGACGTGGGATGAGGCGTGGTGGAAGGGTGGGGGATCGGCCGCTAACCCGGGCTATGATCTTGAGCTCGGTAGCGGTTATTGGACAGCCAATGTCAGCGACGGTACAAATATCTACCAAGTTATCCTTTCTTCGACCAGCTTCCTCAATCAGTGGGTACATATATTTGTTGTTGTTGATCGCAATGCTGGTCTTATGAAAGCCTACCTGAACGGCCAGCAAGTCTCGACTACTTCCATTTCCGGTCTTGGCTCGGTGACTGGTCCGAGCAGTGCCTCGCTCTCGACCACGTATCGTTTCGAAGGCCTGATGGACGATGTTCGCGTCTACAACCGCGCGCTATCTGATTCAGAAGTAGCGAGCATATATAATGAACCGGCCGCCGCAACTCCTACACCTACGCCGACTCCCACTCCGACGGGACCTGCACCGACGTTTGCTGGCGTCTCGGCGTCCATAACGAGCAACACGACTGTGACGATCTCTTGGGCGACGGACCTTTCGGCTACATCGCAGGTTGAATACGGACTGACAAGCGCCTATGGCAGCAACACTACGCTCGATTCAAATCTCTACGGCAGCCATTCCGTCATAATTTCCGGCCTTACACCGAATACCGTGTATCACTACCGAGCTCTGTCCATGAGCTCTTCTGGTGTTTTGGGACAATCGAACGATATGACATTCACCATGCCGGCTCCGACGCCAACGCCTACCCCGCCCCCCGTGCCGTCAGCTCCGACGACGTACTATGTCTGCTCCGGCGTGGCCGGCCTCAATGGCGCGACCTGTTCGCCGACCGGCTCCGACGCCAATGCCGGCACCAGTCGCGCCGCGCCGTTGGCCAGCATCCAGCATGCCGCCGACCTGGTCAATCCCGGCGACACGGTCGTGGTCGAGGACGGCACGTACACTCTGCCGAGCACCATAGGCTCTCCGAGTACCGCCGTCGTCGTCAACATGACCCGCGGCGGCGCGCCTGGGTATTGGGTGACTTTCAGATCTGATCACAAATGGGGCGCGGTGCTCGATGGGCAAAACACTTTCGGCATCGGATTTAACTTGGGCAGCAATTCCGCCTCATATATCCGCATCCAGGATTTCACTATGAGGAATTTTCTTGATTCCGGCGTCAATTTCAATCCGGTGCGCCCCGCCACTTCACATGATTTCTATGTTGTCGGCAATCATATATACAACATCGGCCGCGTCTGCTCGAGCGCGCCCTACGGCATGGATGGATCGTTCGTCTCGAACATAAGCAATGTCACCTTCGACAGCAATGTCATCCACGACGTCGGTCGTCTGAGCGTCGGCGAGAATGGCTGCACGGCCGATCCGTACGCGAGCGAGGATCACGGCCTCTACATCGACGGCACGCAGAATGTGGTGATCAAGAATAACATCATCTATAACATGAAGGCTGGCTGGGGCGTCCAGGTTTGGGGCGAGCTCGGTCTCGCCAACAACATGACCATAGCGAACAATACCTTTGCTTTTTCGAATTCGCGAAACACAGGCAATATTATCCTGGCGCATAGCGGCGTGACCAACAGCGTGGTCGAGAACAATCTTTTTTATCAGCCGCGCAATGCCGGTATCTATATAAATACCACATTTGCGGCGACGACCTTCTCCAATGTCCTCGTCAAGAACAATCTCGCCTATGGCGCGCCGGCCGTGGCGGTCGACGGCTCGTCGGCCGGCGTGACATTTGAGAACAATATCGACAATGCCGCCGATCCCAAGCTGGCCAATCCGACAGCCACGCCGCCGGATTTCCACCTGCAAGCCGGCAGCTCGGCCATCGATGTCGGCGCCACCGAACCTCTAGTGCCGGTTGACTACGATGGCGTCTCGAGGCCGGTCGGCGCCGCCTACGATATCGGCGCCTACGAATACCCGGTCCCGGTGCCGACGCCGACCCCCACGTCTGCGCCGGTCGTGACCTACGGTCTCTCGATCACTGTCGGCAGCGGCGGCAGCGTCACCTCCGGCGGCGGCACACTGATAGCTTGCACGTCCAATTGCCAGATCTCGCCGGCCATACCGGGCGGCACCATCACTCTCACGGCCAATCCCAACGCCGGATATGTTCCACAGTGGACGAACTGCACGTCCGTGAATGGCACCGTCTGCACGCTGCTCATGCCTGCCGCCAACGTGACCGTCAACCTCTCATTTGCCCGCGATACCGTGCCGCCGACCGTGGCCATCACCTCACCTCTCACGAGCAGCCTCATTTCCGGCGCCGTGACCCTGGCGGCGACCGCCGCCGACAATCCTGGCGGTTCCGGCTTGGCAACAGTCCAATTCCTGATCGACGGCCAAGCCCTCGGCCAGCCCTTGACCACGGCGCCGTATTCCGGCAGCTGGAACACCATCGGCGTTTCCAATACGACTCACACCATTACGGCCGTGGCCAAGGACATGGCCGGCAATACGACGACATCGAATATCGTGATTGTCAGCGTGCAGAACACCATCGCGCCCACGCCGACGCCGTTCGCCAGCCAGTCACCCAGTCCTTCGGCTTTGCCGGCAGCCAGCCAGTCACCGTCCAGCGGAGGAACGGGCACATCCGGCGGCACGGGCGGTGGCGGAGGCGGCACGCCAAATGTTGTCGGCGGCAGCAGTGGCGCGAATGCGAGCTCCGGCGGTGGTACAAATGCCAGCACGGGCGGCGGGGGGGGCGGAGGCAGCATACCGCCAGTCACGCCATCGATCGGCAGTTTTACACCGACAGTGGCGCAACGGCCACTCATGCAGAGTAGTGCCTGTACCCCAACCCAGACAACGATTACCAAGCCACTTATTCCAGCATTGCTGTTCACTCTTTCCCTTGGAGACAGAGGCCAGAACGTCGTGACTCTTCAGAACTACCTGATCCAGGGAGGCTTCCTACCGGCAGACGACAATACAGGCTACTATGGGCCATTAACACAGGCAGCGATCAAGGCATACATGGCAGCACCTGCGACTTTGATTAAAACCACTTCTTGCGCATTCCAATCATCAGGTACCTCTCGATTGCCGCAAGGATTCACATTCGCGACGACAATGTCTCCGTATACCACCAATGCCAATGTCAAGAACTTGCAGATCTTCCTTAATGATCATGGCTTCACGGTCTCTACAAGTGGCGCAGGCTCAATAGGTAACGAAACTTCCTACTATGGTCCGGCGACGATGAAGGCACTCGCTAAATTCCAGGCCGCTAACTCTATCTCACCGGCGGTAGGGAATTTTGGGCCGATTACCAGAGGTGTTGTGAATCAGCTAATGGTAAAATGATCTTATGAAAAGACGTCTCTCGACATATTCAGGTTTTACTCTTATCGAACTTCTAGTTGTCATCTCTATCATAGCGATGCTGGCGTCGGTCATCCTGGTTTCTCTGCAAAGCGTGCGGGACAAAGGACGCATAGCCCGGGCACTGCTTTTCGACAACCATAATTACCAGACATTTGGTGCAGATAGCGTGTTTCACTATGATTTCTCTGAAGGAGCGGGAGTGCCTACGAGCATCGGTTCGGGACAGCCGTCTTTCAGTGTCGCTCATTGTTTGCCTGTATACGATGCTTCCTGCGCGGATGCATATTCTAGTATGGGAGATACGCCT
>JAGWLE010000042.1 GCA_028864955.1 Patescibacteria group bacterium
ATTGGCCTTGGAAAAGCTAACTGAAGCGCCAAAAGCCACCGATATATCCGATGCGGAGAACAACATCGTCAAATCATACAGCGATACCTACAATTCCGTCTCGGGCACCTATCTCGATCTGCCGACGATCATGACTGGCATGAACGATCTCTTGTACAGCCAATCTGGATTCCTGTCCGACCAGAAGGAATCATTCCTGACCGCTACCGCCCGTTCCAACCGCGACGCCGCCGGGGTAGCCTTCGACAAAGCCAACGCTGAATACAATGCCGATCTTGTCGAATATAAAGGAACAACGCGAGGAAGCGCCACATCAAGTCTCGATCGGTTGTTCAGCGATACGTATGCTATGACGTCAGACGTAGCCGACGCTGTCGCCAAAGCACAAGGTGCAATTGCGTTCATCAGCGCAAATCAGCCTGACTACGACACAAAATCAACTGGCGACGCGGCTACCAGCGTCAATGGTTGGGCAACGACGATAAATAGCGATGTTTCTTCGATTGTTTCCGGTCAGAATTCCATCGGCACAAATCAAAATGCGTTAACCAATCTGATAAACGGCGCCGATGCCATCGACATTCAGACGGCCCAGCTCAATCTTGAACAGGCCCAGCGCACGTATGATGAATATTTCATTCGAGCACCCTATGATGGCACCGTTGGTCGCATTCCGGTAAATGTCTTCGGCCAGGCCGGCGGTTCGACGGTCATCGCCACGATCATCGGCGCGCAGAAGATCGCCGTCATCTCGCTGAATGAAGTTGATGCCGCTTCCGTACAAGTCGGCCAGCCGGTTCTTATCACCTTTGACGCCATCAACGGCCTCGATGCCACCGGTACCGTCGAACAGGTCGACCAGGTCGGCACCGTCAGCCAGGGCGTCGTGTCATACAGTGTCAAGATTCTCATCAACACAAATGACAGCCGCATAAAGCCCGGCATGAGCGTCAACGTCACTATCGTCACCAAACAGGAAGACAATGTCCTCTTGGTGCCGTCGAGCGCCGTCAAGACTCAAGGGCCCGTGAAATACGTGCAGGTTCTGGACCAGGCGACGGTCATGAATGCGCTCAATTCTTTGCGGGCCTCGAACGCCTCCACGGCCTCATCGACGGCCAGACGCCTCGGCGGCGGTGCTGGAACCACTGAATACGCTTCAACGTCCGGCCAATACGGAAGCAGCACGCGACAATTTGGCATTGCCAATGGCGGAGCTGGCGCCCCTACGCTGACCATTCCTTCCGATATCGCGCCAACGCAAGTGATCGTAACCACTGGCGATTCTGACACTACGAACACGGTCATCACCGGCGGCTTGAATCGCGGCCAGTTCGTCGTCACGCGCACCATCACTTCGTCTGCAGGATCGCAGGCGGCCGCTCCCAGTATTCTCTCGAGCTTCGGCGCTCGAGGTGGCGCCCGGCCAGGCGGCGGCCCGGGCGCGGCCGGAGCCGTCCGCATCGGTGGCTAAACGTCTGCCCTATGATAGAAATTAAAAATATCACCAAGACATATGTGAACGGCGACAATGAAACGCACGCCTTGCGCGGCGTCTCATTCAGCATTCGCGACGGTGAATTCGTGGCGATCATGGGTCCATCAGGTTCCGGCAAATCGACGCTGATGCACATCTTGGGCTGTCTGGACACGCCGACCTCTGGAACATATATCCTCGACAGCCAGGATGTTTCCAAGCTGACGGATGATGATCTGGCGGATATCCGCCACAATCGCATCGGTTTCGTCTTCCAATCATTCAATCTCCTGCCGCGCGCGACTGTCCTTCGAAATGTCATGTTGCCGCTCATCTACGCCGACGTGCCGGATGCCAAGCGACGGGCTCAGGCGGCTTCCGCCCTCACGAGCGCCGGCCTGCCCGAAGATCGTTACAACCATATGTCAAACCAGCTTTCTGGCGGCCAGATCCAACGCGTCGCCATCGCTCGCGCGCTGGTCAATAACCCGTCGCTCATTCTGGCTGATGAACCGACGGGCAACCTTGATTCGCAAACCGGCGATATCGTGCTCGGCACATTCCAGCGCCTCAACAAGGAGCTGGCACGAACCATCGTCCTGATCACCCATGAACGCGACGTGGCGGAACACGCCGACCGCATCATCCATATCCGCGATGGTGTCATCGTTGAGGACGGTTCCAGCCATGAGAAGCGCATTGCTTCAGGCATAGTCGAGCATGCCAAACGCAAGTGAATCTGATGATCAGAGGCTTATCGTCGTGTAACAATCTCGTATCCTGACCCCATACCCATTACCATGACCACATCAGACCTGATCCACGAAACATTTTCGGCTTTGACCGCGAATAAGGTTCGCACGGCATTGACCATGCTCGGCATCATTATCGGCATCAGTTCGGTCATCATCATGGTTTCGATTGGCCAAGGCGCACAATCGTCCATCCAGTCTTCCATTCAATCGATCGGTTCAAATCTGATCGTCGTCTCGCCCGGCGCCCAGCGAAGCTTTGGCTACGGCGTATCTACCGGTCGCGGCGCCTCACATACCCTGACCACCGACGACGTCAGCGCCATACAGTCGCAGGTCGCGAATATTCAGGCCATATCCCCCGAGATCGCCGGCCGCTATCAAGTCACGGCCAAAGGCACGAATACCAACACCACCGTTACCGGCGTCGAACCGGCATACGCGCAAGTGCATAACGTCACAGTCAATGACGGCACGTTCATCAGCGATGCGGACGTGCAGAACCGAAACAAAGTTGCCGTCATCGGTCCGACAGTTGCCAGCGATCTTTTTGGAGATACTACCGAGCCGGTCGGACAAACCATACGCATCAACAGTCTGGAATTCCAAGTGATCGGCGTCACCAAGTCGAAAGGCGGCACCGGCTTCGGCAACCAGGACGACCAGATATACATCCCATTTACCGACGCCCAACTCTTCCTCATCGGCGATACGACATACGTGACATCCCTTTCCGTTTCGGCGACCGATGCTTCTGTCATGACTCAGGTCCAGAATGACATCACGAACCTGCTGCTCGAGCGACACAAGATTTCCGATCCGACGCAGGCGGACTTCAACGTACTCAACCAGGCGGATATCGTATCGGCCGCTTCGAGCGTCACCGGCACGTTCACGCTTCTTCTGGGGGCGGTGGCAGGTATATCATTGGTGGTCGGCGGCATCGGCATCATGAACATGATGCTCACGACCGTCACCGAACGCACCCGCGAGATCGGCCTGCGCAAGGCCATTGGCGCGACTCGCCGCGATATAAACACGCAATTCCTGACCGAAGCCGTGACGTTAACCATCATCGGCGGCGGCATCGGCGTGGCCATCGGCTGGCTGGCGGCGTACCTCGTCACCAGCTTGGGCGTGCTTCAGACAAGCGTTTCGATGTCATCGATCATTTTGGCTTTCGGCGTCTCGGCGGCCATCGGCATCGTTTTTGGATACTATCCGGCCAGGCGCGCCTCGAAATTGAACCCGATCGAGGCCCTGCGCTACGAATAAGGCCGCAGCCGTCGCCACCAGCGTCAGCAAGGTTACAGACATATGGCGCGATGCTATAATTTAGCCATGAAAACGGTCCTGATCACGGGTGTCGGGCGCGGCATCGGACGGGCGCTGGCCGAGAAATTCCTGGCAGAAAATTGGCGGGTCATAGGCACGTCGCAATCCGGCGATGCAGATCATCATCATGAACATCTGGAGATCCACCAGCTCGATCTCAGAGATGCGGGATCAATCAACGGTTTCACCAAAGTTCTGACTCAAGCCGGAACTGCTATCGACATACTCATCAACAATGCCGGCATTTTGGCTGACGAAAACGAGACTCGCTTGATAGTATCTAAACTCAGGCAAAATCTTGAGGTGAACCTTATCGGCACGGCCGACCTCACGGAACGGCTCTCGGCGCTCATGAGCCGGGACGGGCATATCATATTCATGTCGTCACAGGCCGGTTCATTGAGCGATATGGATCATGTCGAGTCCTCGCACGCTCCATACATGTATCCGGGTTACAAAATATCCAAAGCCGCGCTCAATATGTACATGCGCACGTTGGCCGCGCGCCTCCACCACGAATCAACCGGTGTTATCGTTTCGGCCGTTCACCCCGGCTGGGTGCGCACGGATATGGGCGGCGATCGGGCGCCGGTGCTGCCGAGCCAAGCCGCCGATACTATTTACCGACTGGCAATTTCGCGGCCGCCGACGGGAGAATTCTGGTTCAACGGAGAAAAATATCCCTGGTAACGAAAAACTATAAAGCTGTCACCGCGCCACCTTGCCCGGATGCCAGGGCGTTCCCAAAAACGGCAATACCCAGTGGTCCAAGCCAAAAAAACCAGCAACCTTCCAGGCCAGGATCAGGCCGATAGAAAGCGTAAAAAGAATCGGATTTGTGCTGACAGTACCGGCTAGCAGGTAGTTCAGATTCATGAACAGCCCAAAGAACGCGGCAATGCCCGTGAATATCCCGATGATGAGCGCCACGCCGACGAGCAGCTCGCCATAGGCCACGACGTGCGACCAAAGAGAAGCATGGGCCAGGACGACGTCGCGCAGGAATGAGGCGTACCAGCCTTGCACATCAGGATGGCTGCCGGCGGCTTTGATGAGGGCGCCGTCCAAGAATTGGGATAGGGCAGATCCAGCCTGCGATCCGACCCAGGCATCATTGGTGATTTTGGCGTAACCGGCCGTGATCCACTCGTAGCCGACATACAGCCTGACGATCAGCCAGAACCAGGCGACGCGAGAATTATTGAATAAAAAATGAGAAACTGGATTCTCCTCTATGAGACGGTGCTTCATGCTCATAAGCATAGCAACCGATCGCCCGTCGGGCAAAAAAGATATGCACAGCCCAAAAGCAGGTAGATGCGGTGCTGCATATAAGGGATATGAGGCGCGCTACGCCCTGATGCGCGAGAAGAACCAGGCGCCGAGAGCCATGAAGACAAGCGCGATCAGGGCAAGAACCAGGCCGTCGGTGAAGGCGCCATAGAGAGAATGGTGAATAAAGGCCGACCGCAAGCCATCGACGCCATAGGCCAGAGGATTGAAGGCGGCGATCCATTTCAGGACCGGCGGCGCCGTATCAAGCGGAAAGAGCGCGCCCGAAAGGAAAAAAACCGGCATGACGACGAAATTCATGATGAGTTGGAAACCCTGCATATCCTCGAGAGTGGAGGCTATGGCCGTGCCCAGCGCCGTGAAGACCAGAGCGATGAGCGCCATGAAAACGAGACCGGGAAGAATATCCGCAATATCAGGCCGGAAGCCGATGGCCATGGAAATGACGAGAACGAGGATGCCTTGGAATATGGCCACCGTCGCGCCGCCAAGCGTCCGGCCGAACATGATATTGAACCGTGAGACCGGAGCCACCAGTGTCTCCTTGAGAAAGCCGAATTGCCTGTCCCAAATGATCTCAATACCCGAAAAAATGGCTGTGAATAAAATGCTCATAGCCACAATGCCCGGCGCCAAAAATTGGATATAATTGCCATTGCCTGAAGATGAAAAAACCGAGCTCAAGCCAAATCCAAGCGCCACCAGAAAAAGTATCGGCTGACCGAGCGAGCCGATGATGCGCGAACGGGAGCGGAAATAGCGTTTGATCTGGCGCAACCAAAGAATGTAGACAGCGTATAGCGAGTTACTGCCGGCTGTCGAGACCAGAGATGCGGGCTTAACGACGGTGTCCATGGCTATAAGTATACCATACAGGCATAATCCCGCCTGATCGCATTTACCCATTGTTGCCACATGATAGTTAGATGATTAGCTAGTAATGTTCGCCGGCTGACTTCCCCGCCGACAGAGCGGTCACGCTGCTGTATTCGTGGGTCAGCGCAAGGCTGAATTTGCCCCACAGATCGCGCAGCGTGCTCCACTTCTGGTGACGAACCAACCAGGCGATGTTTACGTCATGTATCGACAGTCGATGGAGCAAGTAAAATCCCGATCCGCTGCCGGATCGGGTGATGCTGTCTAGAGACGACTGGCGAACTCGTTGTGCGGCTCTTATGGCCTGAAACGAAAGATCTTGCCGCTGTACTGCGAATGAACCGTGCAGAATGGGTGATCCGTCCAAACCCCGATACGTCCGACAATGCGTGCCGGAATACCGTGATCCACGGCAGAGCTCGTGAAACGCATGGCGTGCTCTTCCGCCATCACGGCAAGAAGGCGCTGGCCGCCGCTGAAGAACGTATAACCCTCTTCATCGGTCAGTTTTTGGGATTCGTAGCAATTCAGCATGAATTCCGGGG
>JAGWLE010000001.1 GCA_028864955.1 Patescibacteria group bacterium
AGGACGACGATCAGGATAAACGAGAGCAAGCCGCCAAAGAGCACGCTGGCTGTCTTAAAGACACCGGCCGACGTACCGACGATCATAGTCTGCAGGCCGTTGACCAAATCCGTTACCGAAACAGTGTGCGAGGAAAGTGATGAGGACATGGATGGCCCGAGATTGAAACCGACGGAAGAGATCGGGCTCCAGACGTCCTCGAGCGAGATCTGCTGCGGCAAGGAATTGAGAAAACCAACGGCGTCGTTGGCGATCAATGGCACGATGAAAATCATCAAACCGGCTAGAACGAGCGCCATCAAAATATAGAGAACGATGACGCTGATGACTCGATGAATGCCGTGGCGCTTGAGTCGCCTGATAACCGGTTCGGCTGCCGAGGCGATGATGACCGAAGCCAGGATCACCAGCACGATATCGAACATGTACCAGAGCGCCAGCAAGAGGACGACGATCACCAGGAAGCGCACGATCGTACCCGTACTGATCGAAATTGGACTATGAGGCATATCCGACATGCACAGAGTATATCACTTAAAATGGAAATAATCCTTGAAAGGCTCTCCATCCTTGTATCTGCCGATCAGCGCCATGTTGAGACCATCTTCTCTGAATATCTCCGCTGCTAAATTTCTGACATCCGCCGACGTCACGGCGCTGATGCGTTGGAGGAGTTGCTCGGGCGATTCGACTGCGTGTTTCTCTGTCTCTTGGTAGCCGCAAAATTCGGCGCGGGCATCCGACGTTTCAAGTTCGAGGAGAGTCGTGCCCGAGAGATAATCCTTGGCCTTTTGAAGCTCGGCCTCTGACACCGGTTCTGTCATGAGCCGGCGACATTCGCCGAGAATTCCTCTGACGCCTTCTTCGACTCGGCTATTGTCGAGGCCGGCGGCGATCGACAGGAATCCGTGGTCGCCGAAAGGGTTGTGATCGGTCCGGATGTAATAGCAAATACCGAGTTCATCGCGCATTTTGGCGAACAGACGCGAGCTCATGCCTCGTCCCAGGATAGTCGACAGCACATGCATAGCCGGAATCCGCGGATCAAAGATCGAGAACGTCCGTACGCCGATCACCAAATGAGTCTGGTCCGTCTCTTTGAGTTCAACCTTGATCCGCGGCTCCGTCTGCGATTCCTTTACGGCCAACTTGCCGTCCTTGGCTTCCGTTCTAATGTCCTTGAATGCCTTAGCTACGACCTCAGTCACGTTTTTCTGATCAAAGGAGCCGCTGACGATGACCGTCGTTGCCGAGGCGACATAATGCGCCGCCCGGTACGAGATAAGATCCTGCCGGCTGAATGATCTGACGTTGCTTTCCGTGCCGGCGATGTTCCAGCCGGCGGGCTGATCGCCGTAGAGCAGCTCAGTGAACATGTCGCCGACATGGCTTTGCGGCAGGTCGCGATACATGCGAATTTCCTCTACGATCACGCCTTTTTCCTTTTCGATCTCCTTCTCATCGAAGAGCGGGTGCTGATACATGTCGGAAATGACATCTAAAATCTTGCCGAAGTGCCGGGCATCGGCTTTGGCATAGTAGCCGGTATATTCCTGCGCGGTAAACGCGTTGTAGTGCGCACCGATAGAGTCGAGCTCGCGGGAAATATCGACCGCCTTTGGCCGACGGGAAGTGCCCTTGAAAACCATGTGCTCAAGGAAATGAGATAGGCCGTTCTGCCGCCTGCTTTCGTATTTTGAGCCAGCTTCAACCATGACCAATACCGTGACCGAAGGATTGTCCGGCATCGGCACGGCGATCAGACGAAGGCCGCTCGGCAGAATTGTTTTGGTAAATTTCATGTGATAAACCGCTCCTTAGCTGACTGTCCGGACACCGGATAATTTCAAGAGGTGGTCGATAAGTTCCGTTTCCTTCACGCGCTCCTGCCGCCCGCTGTCTCGATCGCGCAGGGTCACGCCCGAACCTTTCTCGACAGTCTCGAAATCGACCGTGAGACAGAACGGTGTGCCTATTTCATCTTGCCGGCGATAGCGTTTGCCGATATTGCCGTTGTCATCGAAGATGATCGCCGGAATGGCCTTCCTGATGGACCTGAATATTTCTTCGGCTTTGGCTACGAGTTGCGGCTTATTGCGCAACAAAGGAAAGACGGCGACCTTGTAGGGCGCCACAGCCGGAACCAGCTTCAAATACGCTCTCTTTTCGCCCCCCAGGTCATCTTCTCGATAGGCGTCGCAGAGAATAGCCAGAATGGTCCTGTCCAGGCCAAATGACGGCTCGATCACGTGCGGAATGAATCTTTCTTTGGTCTCTTCATCGTAGTACGACAGATCAGCCTTGCTCGATGAAGCATGCTGTGTGAGATCAAAGTCGGTACGATACGCCAAACCATACAGCTCCTTGCGGCCGAACGGCCAATCGAACTCAAAATCGATGGTGCGTTTCGAGTAATGTGCGCGATCCCCGTCCGGCACTTCCAACTCGTGAACCTTTCCGGAATCTAGACCAACATCCTTGATAAATGCCTGAACTTCGGAAACGAAGTGCTCAAATATCTTCCGCCATTCGGCCGGTTTAACGAAATATTCTATCTCCATCTGCTCGAATTCGCGGGCGCGAAAGAGAAAGTCTCTCGGCGCAATTTCATTCCTGAATGCTTTGCCTATCTGCGCCAGTCCAAATGGAAGCTTTGGATGCTGCGAATCCAGAATATTCTTGAAATTGACGAACATGCCTTGGGCAGTCTCGGGACGGAGATACGAAACGGATGAATCATCCTGGACGGCACCGACATGTGTCTGAAACATCATATTGAACTGTTTGACGTCACCGAGCGAGCCGCCGCAATCAGGGCACTTTTGTTGATCCGTGAGCTGATCCGCACGGAAACGGTGATGGCACTTTTTGCACTCGACGAGCGGATCGGAAAAACCGCCGACATGGCCGCTCGCCTTCCAGACGTTCTGATTCATGAGTATAGCGGCATCAACGCCGAACATATCGTCACGATTTTCGACAAACCTCTTCCACCAGAGGCTTTTGACGTTATTCTTGAGCGCCACGCCGAGCGGCCCGTAATCCCACGTTCCGGCTAGACCTCCGTAGATCTCTGATCCTTGGAAAATAAAACCGCGACGTTTGGCCAGAGAGATGATGGCATCCATGACGTCATTGCCCGCCTGTTCGCCTTGATCATGAGCCATAATGAACGATTGTATACAAAAGTCCTTATTTTGTCACTGTTTCCTGCCCTTGGGCATACTGCGGATCCGTACTGAATCGCGTGGTCAAAGGCGCTTGGGTGCTCTGGAGGGTCGTATTCGTAAAGGTGTCTGTGCCGCTGAGCGTCGCTTGATTGACTAGTGTCGGGATCGAACCTGCTTGAGTGACCGAGGGCGTATACGATATCTGGAAAGCGACCTCGCGCCGGCGCATTGAATCGAGCGTATACGTGCCGACATTGCCCACCTGCCAAGTAACTGTGCCGGTATTCGGGTCATAATTGACCTGTTCATTCGGCGGACTGACCTGTCCCAGCCACTTCACATATGTCGGCAAAGTTGCCGTCATGACGCCGTTAGTCACCGGATTGGCGGTATTGTCGACATCCCAGATAACCGTGTACGTTGTCGGCTGTTCGACTTTTGGCGGCACGAGACCGGTGTTTGCAAACGGACCGATGCTCCTGACGACGCGGCCGGATAGCACGAGGTTGCTGGCGATCTTGGTCGTACGGGTTACGGCGTCCGTCACGCTTTGCGGCACGTTGGCCTCCTGCGCGCGATTGCCGCTGACATTCACGTTGAAGACCAGCGTCGGATTGACCAGAGGCTGCGAAGCCGTGCCGAGATCCCTGGGCGTGATTGAAAATGTCAGGTGCCCGCTCGCGCCGGCGGCCGCGGTGCCAAGTTCCGGATTTGTTTGCGTGTTCCACGTAATGGTATTCGCGCCGGAATCAAAAAATCCCTGGTCCGGTTGGACAGTCGTCTTGTCGTAGGCCGTGCCGGAAAGATTGGCAGTGATGACCATATTGGATACGGCCACCGACAGATTATTGAACCAGTCAATCTCCACCTTCTCGCTGTTATCAAACGAACCGACATGGTCGCCGCTGCCGGTATCATTATCGATATTGACGTTCAAGGAAACAAAAGGCTTCTGGATCGTCATATCCTGTTCGACATTCATGTATTCGGAACCGATAGTCGAAGGACTGCCGGGATTCTGCGTGCCGACACTGAAATGGAAGACGCGCAGGTCGGTATCTTCACCGGTCAAACGGCCATGTAGGACGATCTTGCGTTCTCCGCCAGGCGGAATATCGCCGATATTCCAGGTCGACGTGTCAGTGTATGTCGGCAAACTCGATGACAGCAGAGTGTAACCGAACGGATAGGTTCCTTTGACGAGGATATTGTGAAGCGTCTGGGCGGAATTCGATTTGAGATCGACTGTCAGATCAAATTCCTGTCCGGACGTGATCTGATTATACGAAGATACTGTCACATTAAGCGGCGACGAGTTAATAAGCACGTCGTATGATTGCGTCTTTGTAAACACCGCCGATGACCCTTTGACGCTGTATGTCAACGTAACATTTATCTCCTTTTGCAGATTTTCCTCGCCGAATATGATGGCACTAACCGTCTGGTGGACACTGCCGCCGGCCGGGATCGTGCCGAGCACTTTGTCGATGTTTTGAAGGGGCGTGCCGGAATTGCTGGGATCGGCGCTACCCTGCGGGAAAGCGATTGCCATGTCGGTCAGTTCAAGATCGACGTTATTTTTGTTCTGAACGGTGATATTGAACGTCTCCGGCACGCCGGCTGGAATAGATACTGGCCCGCTGATCTGGATATCGATATTGTTAGCGGAGATAAGGTTGCCGCCGTTGAAGAATATGTACGCGCCAACGCCGACCGCCAAAATGCAGAAGATGGCGGACATGATGAGAAATTTGGCGGCAAATGACATGGGGCGTCGGTCTTCGTACGCTTGGTTGAGCTCCTTGGGACGAACATCGTCCTCGGCCGGATGCTCCCAGTCAGACTTGAGACTGGTCTCTTCGTTGCTATAACGAAGCTTCCGGCGTGATCGGATATCCGGAGCGTTTCGGGAATAGAGCGATGTATTGAGCTCCTCGATGCGGCTTTTGTCCTCTTCAGATGGCACGAACTACAGTATACCACAAGCGTTTCATAGCTGTGATTCGCGCAAGGCCTTATTTATATGCACATTCATACGCATTCTCTCTGGCGCCAACTCGGCCAAAAAACCCGGCGTAAGCGGCTCCGTCCGGAAGCGCGCCTCGATCAGCCTGTCATTGCCAATGTAACCGAGAGCATCAAGGATGCGCAGAACGATGACGGATTCCAGCGCTTTGAATTGATCAGCCGTAAGCGCGCGTTCTCTCTGGAGAAAATCGCGCGCCGATTCGATGGCCATGAATAGCCGCGGCTGTGATTCCTCGCCGTGAAGCAGCCGCCGCAAGAGCACGGCGATTCGCCCGATCAATTCCTGTGCCATTCTACTTTCAATTCTATATTCGCCATTCTGTATTCTTTCATTTTTGTCTTCTTCTATTACTTTATTCTCGACTCCTCTATTCTCGACTGTTCCTATACCCTCGCTCTTGCTATCCTCCGCATGTGTCAGCCGCCAAAATTCTTTTCCGCGTACAAAGGAAAACACGCCGAAGGCGTACTCCTGCGTATGATAACGCAGCTTTGATTTTTCGAGGCGTATGCCCTGCGCCGTGGCGAGCACCAGACCAAAATCGCGCGTGAATATCGAAAGCATCTTGCCCGCTTCGCCGTATGGATGCGAATCGATGACGAATCCGGGAGTTGTGTGGATATGATGCATGGCGGCATTGTACGCCGATTCGCGGCAACAAAATAATCCTGCGAGATCCGTTGCTTAGGCTGCGAGCCCTAGCGTCGCCCCCTCTTCGATAGACGTCAGATTCGTCGCCTTTTTTATTTCTGCCTCAAATTTATTCACAAGTGACTTCAATTCGGCCGGAACGACAAGCACGGCTATGTCACTAACCTTGAGGCCTTTCTCCTTGCGCAGATCCTGAATCTTGCGCAAAAGCTCGCGAAGATCACCTTCTTCCTTGAGAGCCGCTGAAATGTCCGTATCAAGCTTGTCTTCGGTTGCGCCAAATACGATCTCCTTGACATTAAGCTCATCTTTGATGATTTCGCCAAGACTGATCACGGCTGAAGTGGTTGAGAATGAAGCGAGCGGCTGGCGCACATTGATCTTGGCCGCATTGCGCGCTTCGAGTCCTTTGGAGGAAATCTGCCGCGCGATTTCCATTTCTTTGAGAAGTTTTTCGTCGACGGCACCGGCTGCCGGCCACTCTGTCAGGTGCACAGACTCCAGCTCTCCGCCGACTTCCTTGTAGGCGTATTCGGAAAAGAACGGCGTAAATGGCGCCATGACTTTGGCGAGAGTAAGGAGAATCCAACGTGTTGTATTCAGAGCCGACTGCTTGTCCGCTTCATCATCTCCCTTGAATCGGTCGCGCGAACGGCGCAGATACCACTGCGATAGGTCTGCCACAAAATCGCGAATGGCGCGCGTCGGCTCGAGGAAAACGTAGGCATCCATGCCTTTCGTGACGGCTTCGATCAGCTGATTCATTCGCGAAACGATCCAGCGATCAAGCACATTCTGCGATTCTGGTTGCACCGTGTCACTTGTGACTTTTGACTTCTGACTTTTGACTTTTGACTTCTGACTTGGCTCTTGTGACTTGTGACTTTCAACCTTCGGCCTATGTTCATAAATCTTGTAGAAACTTGTCACATTCAATGCGAGATTGAAGACTTTCTTGACGACTTCATCAACGGTCTTCTCGTCAAAATTCTTTGATTCTCCCGGCTGATTGACACTGTACATCCAGAAGCGCAGCGCATCAGCACCATACTTGTCCATCATCTCGAATGGATTGACGACGTTGCCCAACGACTTGGACATCTTTTTGCCATCGGCGTCGAGGATGTGGCCGAGGCAGATGACATTCTTGTACGCCTTGCCCATACCCATGAGCGTGCCGACCGCGTGCAAGGTGTAAAACCAGCCGCGTGTCTGGTCGATGGCTTCAGAGATAAAGTCCGCCGGATATGCCAGTTTCTGCTCATGACCGAAGATCTTGCTGAGCAATCCGTGTGACTCTTGATTTTCGACTTTCGACTCAAATGGATAGTGATCCTGCGCAAATGGCATGGCGCCGCTGTCGAACCAGACATCCATGACTTCCTTGACCCGCTTCATGTCGCCGCCGCAGCTACAGGCGAGCTTCGTGTCATCGATATACGGCCGATGGAGATCGAGCTCATATTCCGGGTTATGCGGCACGATCCTGAAGTCGACCTTCTTGTAATGGCCTTTCTGAATATAGTTGTTGAGTTCATAGGCGATGGTTTGCTCCCTATCCCAGCCGTGCGCGGCTGCGATAAGCATCATCGTCGGACTGCCGTGTGAAACGATCAGGATCTTCTTGCCAGAATACTTTGATTCGATGTCATAGAGGAAATCACCCATGCGCTTCTTCACCTCGGCGTATGTTTCAACGCCGACCGGCGATTTGCTAAATCGGTAGATGTCCATGGGAAATTCCTTCATGAATCCCTCGAGAGGCTTGCCGTTCCATTTGCCGAGAGCCATCTCCTGCAGACGATCGTCTGTTATAAATTGTTCATCAGCAAGCCCGAACATTTTCTGTACGATACGAGCCGATTCCTGCGTGCGCATAAACGGCGAAGCGAAGATGAGATCTATGCCTTCACCTTTGAGCGGCGCCAGATGTTCGGCGATCTTTTGTTTGCCGACTTCAGTCAGATGATTCGAGACGTTTGCATCGGAATTGAGCAGGCCTTTCGCATTGAATTCGGCCTCACCGTGTCGCATGATCCAGTACTCATTCTTGGGCTTGCGCGCGATCTCTTCGACGGAACCGACAACACGGCGCACGCCGCACTTTTCGCACAACCACACAGGCAACGGCGTACCCCAATAGCGCTCTCGTGAAATGGCCCAATCCTTGACCTCGCGCAACCACTCGCCAAAGCGGCCTTCTTTGATATGTTCAGGCTCCCAGTGGATGCCTTCGTTTTCCCTGACCAGCTTGTCGCGAAGTTTGGACATGGCGATGTACCAGCTGTCGCGAGCGAAATAGATGAGCGGCGTATGACAGCGCCAACAGAACGGATACGTATGCTCATATTTTTCCTTGTAGAACAGGAGTCCACGATACGCCAGATCTTTGATGATCTCCACCGCCACCGCCTCGTCATCCTTCACGAACTTCCCCGCCAAGAATCCAGCTTCTTTCTTGAATGTGCCGTCGTCGTTCACCAGGTGATACTTTGGCAAGCCGACGCGCGTGCCGAGCTCGAAGTCGTCCTGACCATACATCGGCGCCATATGCACGATGCCCGTGCCATCTTCTGTGGTCACGAAATCACCGGCATAGACTTTGAATGCATTCGTGAGTTTTTCTTTTTCTGCACCACTCACATTGTCTTTCAAGAATGGGTAGAGAGGCTCGTATTCGGTACCAATCAGGTCTTTGCCCTTGAATGTTTCAACAATTGATGGATTCTTGAAATGACCTCTAACAGATTCAAATCTGTCTTTAGCAAGAATATAGAATTGAGACATCGTCTCAGAAACATTAGGTGTCAATCCATTTAACTCCTCCTTTACAGGCTCACCAATAAACAAATCTTTAATTTTGACATACTCAATCTTTTCATTGACGGCCAAACCGACATTTCCAGGCAATGTCCACGGCGTCGTCGTCCACGCAAGGAGATACGTGTCGCCAGGTTTTTCACTTTCGACTTTTGACTTTTGGCTTTTGACTTTTAACTTCACATACACCGACAAATCCTTGACCGTCTCATACCCCTGTGCCAATTCATGCGACGACAACGCCGTACCGCAGCGCGGGCACCAGGGCACGACTTTATAGTCCTTATAGAGGAGCTTCTCGTGATCGACGTGCTTGACGATGTTCCAGACTGATTCGATGAAGTTTGGCTTATATGTGACATAGGCATTCTTCAAATCAACCCAAAATGCCATACGTTCGGTGAGTTCTTCCCATTCGCGTACATACGTCCAAACAATCTCTTTGCACTTGGAATTAAACTCCTCGATACCGTATGCGTCAATTTCTTTTTTTGACCTAATGCCAAGCTCCTTCTCTGCCTGGAGTTCGACGGGTAATCCGTGAGTATCCCAGCCTCCGCGACGACGTACGCGATAGCCGCGCATGGTCTTATAGCGCGGAATAGCATCCTTGAAGGCGCGCGATTCAAAATGACCGATATGCGGCCGCCCATTAGCGCCTGGCGGTCCCTCGTAAAAAACAAACTCGCCCTTTGGCGCGGGCTTATTCAGGGACTTTTCAAAAATGCCCTGCTCTTTCCAAAATGCAAGAATAGACTCCTCACGTTCTGCATGAGGAGATTTTGGATGTTCTGTCTTTTTCGAGTCAGCCTGATCTGCCATACGTGTAAAAGTAAGGCTATTCTAGCACTTTTCGGCTGATTTACATCCTCTTTGGCACCGTGATCCCGAGCAACCATAGGCCGTCTGTCATGACATTCGTGAATGCGCGCGTCAGAGCGACGCGATATGGCGAGAGTGGATCATGTTCGTCGATGATAGTCTGCGACGCATAGAAGCTGTTGAACTCGCCGGCAAGCGACACCAGATAATTGGCCACCAGCTGCGGCGCATATTCCGCCTGAGCGCGCTCGACGACGTCGGCAAATCGCGAAAGCAATTTTTCCAGAGAGCCAACCTTGTCCGGCAGCTTGATTTCTGAAACACCTGATTCGTCTCCGACAAGATCCAACATGTCACCTGCCACTTTTGACGTGTGACTTTCGCCTTGTGACTTGTTACTTGTAACGTGTGCCTTCTCTAAAACTGAATTTGCGCGCACCACGGAGTATTGCAGATATGGCCCCGAATCGCCTTCGAAGGAGATCGACGCTGCCGAATCAAAGATGATATCACTGCCGATCGACGTGCGCAGGATCGAGTACTTGATGGCGCCGATAGCGATCGCGTCCGAAATCTCCGTCGCCTCCTCCGGTTCGAATTTCCGATCGGCTATTTTCTGTTTGACCATCTCCTTGATGTCTGAAATGAGCGACTCGGCCGTGACAACATTGCCCGTTCGGCTCGACATTTTGCCTGAAGCAAATCGCATCATGCCATGGCCGATGTGCATGGTCTTTGCGCCGACATTTTGATCGATGAGCGATAGGGCTTTGACGAGAACTCTGAAATAGTCGTTCTGTTCGCTGGCCGTAACGATGATCGAACGTTCAAGATCAGGGTGGCTCTGGAACTTGCTCGTATTCAGGCCGATTTCCTTGGCCTCATAGGTCGGCAGTCCCAAAGCGTTCACGAACACGCGCGTATGCAAGCCGTAGTCTTCGCCTCTAAAGACGACCGCGCCCTCGCTCATTTGGAAGACATTCTTCGTCAGGAATTCCTTGACGATCGACAGACCGACCGGCGCCATGTCGCTCTCGAACAGAGTTTCGTCGAATTTCGTGCCGAGTCGGGCGTAGAGCATGTCGAAATGATCGAGGCTCCATTTCCTGCCCTTCTCATACAGCGCGTTTACATCCTTGCTCGATCGCTCATACAGCAGGCGATTCAAGACTTCGATGTCATCCTTGGCGGCAGGATCTTCTTCATAGGCTTTCGTGCCTTCGACGTACATTTTGCCCAGAAAATCTGTCCTCTCGGCGATCGGCGCGGCATCGCGCGGCATTTCGTCCCGGTGTTTTTGGATCGCCCAGACCGCTTTGGCGATATGCAAACCGATATCCGAGGTATAGCACATGCGGATCGTCTCGGCCCCGGAATATTCGATCAGCCGTGAGAGGGACTCTCCTATGGCATTCGACATCAGATGTCCGATGTGGAAGACCTTGAACGTGTTTGGATCGGTGTATTCGATGATGATCTTTCGAGCCAGCGAATTTCTGGCCGCCGAGCGCGAATGAAGAGCAGCAGGCGCGCGCATCCGAATGACTGTACGGGCAAAAGCCTCGTCTCTGACTGAAAAATTGATAAAACCCGGACCGGCTATGAAAACTTTGGCAACGGCAGGCGGCATAGATCGGCCGAACTCGGCAACGATCTTCCCGGCCAATGACTGCGGCGACATGCCGAGCTTCCGGGCGCCAACCATCGCTATGTTCGTTGAAAAATCCCCGTGCGCCGGATTATCCGGATATGCCAGCCGTATGCCTTGTTCGTCGAGGCCGAGCTTTTGGGCGATCTCCTTGAGGCGTTCCAATATCTCCGCTTTCATGCGGCCTATTCTAGCAAAATACCGCCATATAGACGATTGATTTGACAAAGATATCGATTGGATGTATAAAGATACAAGCTCAAGCAGCGCACTTTCTGGAGATGCACGCTTCCTTTACGGCGGCTTGTGATGGTGGTTTAGACCAGCTGGCGGGCACTGGAATTCGCTCGTCAAACATTGCTCCGTCACGGGTAATCTCCCGTTTCGCTGATCGCCGCATACTTACTCGAGAGTACAGTCGTGTTATCGCGAAGCGCACGAGGCGCAGCCGCCGGTCACAGGAACACCCGGTAGCTGCGCCTTATTTTTTACGCCAAAATCCGAAATTTCTACTTTGCCTGGCGCAAAATCCTGTCGATCATGCCGGCGATCCTTTCCATGTCTTTTTCCTTGCCACCCCTGGTCGTCTCCGCCGCCGTGCCCAAACGAATACCTGAAGGATCGGCAGGAGGTCGCGTATCGAACGGAATAGCGTTCTTATTGACAATGATGCCCTTTTGCTCGAGCCGCCGGCTGGCCTCGGCGCCGGCTATGCCGCCAACCCCCCGATCATTATTGCGGCCGTCGTTCCAGGTATCGACAAGCACGAGATGCGAATCGGTGCCGCCGGAGATCAGCCGCCAACCGCGGTCTTGAAGCGTTTCCGCCAGCGCTTTTGCATTCTTCACGACTTGAGCGGCGTACTTTTTGAAAGTTGGGCTGGCCGCTTCACGGAGCGCCACCGCCACCGCCGCAATCTGATTTTCGTGCGGACCGCCCTGCAGACCGGGAAAAACCGCTTTGTCGATCTTCTTCCATAGCTCTCGCGAGTCTTTGCGTGAAAATATGAGCGCCGAGCGCGGCCCCCGCAGAGTCTTGTGCGTCGTGGTAGTCACGACATCGGCATAATCAAAAGGCGACGGATACGCCCCACCGGCCACCAAGCCGGCGATATGAGACATGTCGACCATCATCAGCGACTCGGCTGACGTCGCCACTTCCTTGCACCTCTGCCAGTCGATGACGCGCGGGTAGGCCGTGTAGCCAAAAACGATGATCGTCGGCCGCTCTTTCATGGCTTGTTCGCGCAAAATATCGTAGTTCAACATCTCTGTCGTTTGATCGAGGCCATAGGGCACTTGCGTCCAGAATTTGCCCGAGGCCGAGACTTTTTGACCGTGCGTCAGATGTCCGCCCTGATCGAGCGCCATGCCCATGATCTTGCCGGCAGGCGTCGGCCGACCATCGGCCGCGGCGCCGGCGCGTGGCACCAGCGCCATATACACGGCCGTATTCGCCGGCGAGCCGGAGAGCGGCTGTACATTGACATGCCACTCGGCCGGATTGAGCCCGAAGAGTTTGAGGGCGCGCACCTGACAGAGCTTCTCGAGCTTATCAACAATCTGATTGCCGCCATAATAGCGCTTATCGGGATAGCCTTCGGAATATTTGTTGGTAAATTCGGAGCCTAAAGCTTCCAGCACATCGCTGGATACGTAATTTTCCGAAGCAATCAGATTGACGACTTTTTTCTGGCGCCTCTTTTCAGCTTCGATAAGTTTTTTGACTTGAATATCTTTCATGGTAGCGAAATGTTTACCGAATGCGTGTCTTAATTATTTCCTGTCCTTCTCATCGAAGCCGCCAGCCACCGTCATTTTTGCCTTGAGGACCGGATGAGGATCATAATCCTCGAGTTTGACCATGTCTGGCCGGAAGCTGGCCAAGTCTTTGACCTCATCGGACAAGACGAGCCGGGGAAACGGCTTGGGAATACGCCTGATCTGTTCCCTGACCTGCGGAATATGATCTTCGTATATGTGCGCGTCGCCAAGCGTGTGGATGAATTCGCCTGGTTCGTAACCGCAGATCTTGGCCACGATCATGGTTAGTGCCGCGTAACTGGCGATATTGAAGGGCACGCCCAGGAACATGTCGCAGGAACGCTGATACAAGAGGCAGGATAATTTGTTGCCGGCAACGTTGAAATGGAAGAGGATATGGCAGAGTGGGAACGACAATGCCTCACCCGGCTTGGCCATGGCATAGAGGTATTGCGGATTCCAGGCGGACAAGATCGCGTGTTTGCGTTCCGGGAAATTCTTGAGCGTATCCACGACCCAGGCCAACTGGTCAATCTTGCGGCCGTCGGCGGCCGGCCAGGCACGCCACTGTTCGCCGTAAATGCGCGGCAATTCGCCGTGAGCCGCGGCAAAATCGGTGTCTGTGCGGATCTTTTCCACGAATTCCTCGAGAGTGAGCGGCGGCAATTCGCCTGTATCAGCCTTCTTTTTATAGATCTTGTAGGGATAATCGTTCCAAATAGGCACCTTATGGTCGACGAGATATTTGATATTGGTCTGACCTGACATGAACCAGTAGAGTTCATGCATGATGCTGTTCCATGGCACTTTTTTGGTGGTGAGCAGCGGGAATCCTTGGGAAAGATCAAATCTCATCTGTCTGCCAAAGACGCTGGTCAGTCCGGTGCCGGTATTATGATCATGCTTCAAAACGCCGTGATCGAGAATATCCCGCAGAAGATCAAGGTACTGGTACTCCGGATGCGAACGGCCCGTGTTATTGTGTGTCTTGTTCATGAAGATAACGAGTTAGCTGATACGTATCCAAACACTCCGTGCGATGAGATCAGGCCATGGCGGGATTATTTCTTGCGGCTGGATGACTTATGGGACATTTTGACGGCGCCGGTACGTCTGGTTTCCTCTTCCTTTGGATCGACGAAATGCTGCCAGTCGCGATCATGGTAGCGGCCAGTGACCTTGTAGTCTTTTTGCGGCACATCTGATAATTCGGAAAAAAGAATCTGCCCGATGCGCATGCCCGGCCGCAAAATGATGGGAATATGGTTGAGATTGGCGAGCTCGAACGTGATATTCAAAAAATGGCCCGGATTGATGATGCCGGCAGTGTTGTGAATAATGAGGCCCAGCCGGGCCAAACTGCTCTTGCCGGACAGATGCACGAGGTATTTATCTGAGCCGAAATAGTCGATAGATGTGCCGAGCACGCTGACTCCCGGATGAAGGACAAACCTGCCGCCTTCGGGAATGATGATCTCCTTGGTCTCCGGAAAAATCTTCATAACCGGATCTATAGCGGTCGTGGATTCGGTATTGCTGATGATGAATTTGTGACCAAGGAGGATATCGTAACTGGCCGGTTGTAGACGATCCTCGTCGAATGAGTGGATGACGATGTCACCTTTTTCCAAAGCTTTCTTAATATCGCGATCGACGAGATACATGGCGGTGATGATGCTGTTATTCTATAGTAAACGTCTTCTCCGTTCCATAGTACTCCTGCCAATGGGAATTGTAATGGGCGAACATCCTTTCCAGGCGATCTTGCGGCAATTCAGACAGGCCAAGAACATTCATGACGTTCGCGAGTTCCCGCCTGATATCATCCAGTCTGCTCTGATCCTCGGTCACGCGCTCGAATTCCGCCAGATATCCGTAACCGGCATTGCGGTCGATGCAGACGTGCATGTCCTCGGCCGCATACTCCTGCCGCTCGCGCGACCACTTGGCTTGATATGTGCAACCGGCGTCGAGCAACACCGTATCGAGTTCGTCCAGTGTTTTTTCAACGGGCACCTCGAATTCCATGCGCTTGACGCCGTTTGAACTGGTATCGTCCCCGACAGAGGCCTTCATAACCAACAGAACCTGGTTGTCGGTCTGGCGAGACCGGAGCGAAATCTTGGTGCCGCGAGTCACGATCTCTTCACACCGAGATCTCTGATCGGCCGGAATAATGTCCGCCAAGGCTCGGCGTAGAGGCTCCAGATCCGCCGGCAAATTGAAATAATGATTGAGCTGCCGGCCCGCGCTGATCATCTTGATGCCGGGAAATCGCTTGGAGAGATCGCGCTTGAGCTTCTCGGCGTTCTTCTTGGAGCCAAGCAGCGTCTTGATTTCAACCTCATACGAGTGCTTCATGAAGGTATCCTTTACAGGTCTATGAAGTATAATGTTCCTACAGTCGTTTACAAGGATGACAGATAACTGATTTCTATTATGAAATGTTTCATTATCGCCGCCCTGACCGCCGACGGCTATATCGCCAAGGATGAGCGCCATCCGGCGTTCTGGAGCAGTAAAGAAGACAAGAAGCGTTTTGTGGAACTGACCAAGCGAGCCGGCGTCGTGGTCATGGGCTCGACGACATTCGCTACCCTGCCGCGACCGCTCAAGGAACGCGTCAACATCGTCTATTCGCGGACAAAGACGTTTGAGGGCGCGGAGTCGACAGAGAAGGATCCAAAGGCGCTCCTGGCGGATCTGGAAATCCGCGGTTTCAAGGAAGTCGCTATCTGCGGCGGCGCCCAGGTATACACCATGTTCATGAAGGCCGGCGTTGTCGACCAGCTGTACCTCACCGTCGAGCCGCTGGTATTCGGCAGCGGCGTGCGATTATTCAATGACGACATGCTTTACCAACTCAAACTCATGAATTCGAGCGTCACCGAGAATGGCTCGGTCATGCTCGAATACGCGGTGCATCACGGACCGCAAAAAACCGAGTCAAGCGGCGTGCTCGTCGAGGAGAGAACTATATAGATACGACGGATTATTTCACGTCGACACCCATCTGTCTGGCCGTGCCGGCAATGATGCGTGAGGCGGCATCGAGGTCGTTGGCATTGAGATCTTGCATCTTCTTTTCGGCGATCTCTCTGATCTGAGCCTTGGTGATCGTGCCGACTTTCGAGGTATTCGGCTTGCCGGAACCCTTCTCTTTCTTGATAGCCTTGAGAATCAGGCTCGAAGCCGGCGGCGTCTTGAGTTTGAAATCATACGTACGGTCCTCGTAGACGGAGATGACGACCGGGATCATGTCGCCGATCTTGTCCTTGGTGGCGTCATTGAACTTCTTGGTGAAGTCGCCGATATTGACGCCGGCCTGGCCCAATGTCGGGCCCAAAGGCGGCGCCGGCGTAGCTTTGCCCGCAGGAGCGATGACTTTTACTTTTTTGACGACTTTCTTAGCCATGGAATTGATGTGTGGTGATAGTACTGTATGTTGGACTAATTATCAAGAAAGAAGTCTATACTTTCTTGACCTGCAAGAAATCGAGCTCGACGGGAGTTTCGCGGCCGAACATGGAGACGAGAACCTTGATCTTACCGCGCTGAGTATCGACTTCAGCGACCTTGCCCTCGAAATCCTTGAATGGGCCGTCGGAAACCTTGATCAGGTCACCTGCCGAAAGATTGATAGCGTGTTCGGTCTCGCCCTTCTGCATGCGGGCAAAGAGGGATTCGACCTCTTTTTGATCCAGCGGCACCGGCGAGACGCCGGCACCGACAAAACCGGTCACGCGCGGCGTGTTACGCACCACGTACCAGCTGTCATCTGTCACGATCATGTCGACAAGCACGTAACCGGGGTAGATTTTCTCCTCTTCCTCGACGCGCTTGCCCCCTTTGACCTTGATCTTCTTCTCGGTCGGCACGATAACCGCGAAGATCTTATCCTCCATGCCCAAGGATTCGATGCGCTGTTTCAAATTGCGCGCGACCGCGTTTTCATAACCCGCGTACGTATGTATCGCGTACCAATTGCGCTCGCCGGTTGTATGCTGTTTGGTCATGGATGGTGGCAAGTTGCAGGTCACAAGTCAGACGTTGTCACTTGTTACCTGCGACGTGCTACTAAAATAGAAGAGTCAGAAGTTTAGAGAAGACAAAATCAGAAAGTCCGAGGAGGGCGGCCGTAGCCAGCGACACCAGGATGACCAACGTCGTAAAGCGCACCGTCTGTTCGCGCGACGGCCAATTGACGTGTGTAAGTTCGGTCCTCGTCTCTTTGATATAATCGCTAACTGAAGCCATATATAATCCTTTGTTTTATTAAAAAACCCCGACCGGGGATTCACTGTGATTACACCATATACCCTTTCTCGTTAGAAGTCAATGGCTGTCCGGCAGCACTGAAACTCCGCGACCTCACGGTCGGGGGTATATGAGCGCGACTAAAAGAAAAAGGCGCAGCCGCAAAGGCTGCGCCTGTGTACAGAGGCAGAAGCTTCAGAAACGCCTAGTGGAACTCATACCTTTCGGCATACGTGTTCGGCCGGCAGGCCGGCGTTGACGCCCTGTGGAAATAGTGTCTCTGCAGAGAGTCGGCCACGGCCAAGGCATAGCCCCGCGGACTGAAATTCTCCCGTAGAAAATACATGTATTCCGTGACACACTGGTTGCGATCGGCGACCAGCTCGATTGGATTCTCGGCCGGCGAGAAAACATGATAGAGGAAAACAGCAAGCGGCAGACGAATGCCAGCCGACAGCCGCGATGGTCGCACGTCCAGGCGCAAACGGGGGTGGAAACGATCAACGTCGGCGATAACCAAGGCTACCGCCGTGCCATCGTTGACCCATTCATGGCCGGCCTGGCCAGAAATCAAGCCGGGATACGGTTCAACAGCTTCTATCGTGAAGCCGCTGATCGACATGAGCCTCCCGTCATCGCTGCCGGAAAGCTCGCGTTGAAGTATGCCGAGAAATTCACCGATCTGCCCGGCTCCGTTACCTGCCGTCGTAGCGCCGGCATATACATATAGTTTTTTTCTCATAATTCAGTTGTCCGCAGACGACTATACCTGAAGGCGCCGCCGCGATCAAGCATGACCAGGGCGCTTTACATTGGCCGGCGGGACCAAGAGTTTCCCGCCTACCGGATCTCGTAGGTGATCTCCACGTTGTCGGTAACTTTCTGTTCACCGGTGCTGATATCCGGTGCCGGCGCGGCCGTCGGCGCGGAGGCGGCACTCATGCTGTTCAAACCGTAAACGACCGGCGCGCGTACGCCGTTATTTTCCGAGAATGACACCACGCTGCCCAAACTGACGCCAAGTTCTTTGGCCAATTCATCAGCCTTGGATTGAGCGTTGGCAATCGCTTTAGATCGCGCCTCGGCGTTGACCGTCTCCGGATTGTCAACAGAAAATGATAAACCGTTGACGTTTTGGACCCCGAGCGCGCCGATCGCCGAGAATAAGGTGCCTGCCTGAGACAGATCCCGGACTTTGATTTCGGTCGTCTGACTGACATCATAGCCGGTGAGCACAGATTTTCCAGGAGGACAGAAGCCGTTCATCTGACAGGTTGCTGTCTGATATTCATAATGCGGGTTGATGGAATATGAGGTTGTCTGGATGTCCGTATCTGCCACGCCGGCGTCCTTCATAGCTTTGATAGCCGCGTTATTCTTGGCGGTAGCGGCCGATTGGGCATCCGCCACGGTTTTAGCCGTCTCAGTCACAGTGAAGGAAAAGGTAGCCACGTCGGGAATTGCCACGGCGTCGCCACTGCCGTCGACGGTAATAGTATTCGTGACGTTCGGATTTGCGCCAACATAGCCGATCGACTTGATCTCTTTGACGATATATACGACAGCCAAAACCGTAAGCACGCCGATGAGGCCCATCAGGGCATTCCAGAAACGTTGAGGAGTTGAAGTCATGTTATATAGATAAGATTATATTGTAATGCCTTGATTGTAGCGCACATAGCTAGAGATACAAATCCAGCAAATTCTCGAAAAGAGACACGACCGTCATGGGTCCAACGCCGCCAGGCACCGGCGTGATGGCAGCCACGATGTTCCTGACTGCCTCAAAATCAACATCACCGACAAGTTTCCTGCCCTCGATCTCGTCATCAAGCTTGTCGCCTAAAACGGTATTTATGCCGACATCGATGATGGTTTGTCCGGTCCGAACATGCTCTTTGCCAACCAAGCCCGGCTTGCCGGCGGCAGCGATAACGATATCCGCGGCGGCAGTGATCCTCGACAAATCGGGCGTCTGACTATGACAGACTGTGACTGTGGCATTCTCGGCGAGGCACATCGCCATGATCGGCTTGCCGACGAGCATGGAGCGGCCGATGACGGCGGCTTTTGCGCCGGAGAGCGGTATGCCATTTTGAGCGAGCAGCGTACGGATGCCGCGGGCCGTCGCCGGCATGATGGCTCCCCTTTTTCCCTCGAGCCATTCCTTGACGCGTCTCGAGGTCAAAGCATCGACATCTTTCCGCGGATCGATCGCCTCGATCATCGCCGTCCGATCGATGCCCGGCGGCAACGGCAATTGCACGATCAGCCCGTGAATAGCTTCATCGGCATTGCATGCCTCGATCACCGTCCGGAGGTCGGCTTGGCTGATCGTCTCGCTGACGTGGATATGCTTCACAGCCACGCCTATCTTGGCCGCGCATGATTTCTTGGCCTTGATGAAAGCAGTCGAATCAGGCCGATCGCCGGCCTGGATGATCGCCAGCACTGGCGGTCGCGAAAGCGCCTTGACGCGTTCAGCCAACGTCGGCATGAGCGCGTCGCGGAGAGCGCGACCATCGATAATATGCGCATTCATAGGATGGATGAGATTTTACCATAGCACGCATTTTGACATTTTGCATGTGCAGCGTTAGGCTGTGGCAAGAATTTTGTTTATGGACAACTCATCGAAGCACGTCCGTCATATCCGCTTGCGAGAACGCAGGCACGGATACATGTATCTCACGCCGCACAGGCTCGTGCCTGATCCTGCATTCTTGGGCGAACTTGAACTCCGTCACAGAGACAGCTTTGTTCGCCTGTATTTCGATCTCTTTGAATCAGCTGCACCCTTCCGTTATACAGTCCGCACGTATCTCGACGAAGGCCGGACATGCCTACGCCTGCAAGCCTTGATCGACTACGGATCGGGCTGCATAGAAGTAACCGGTCCTGTAGACGAAAAATTGACGCCGCGTGAAGTGCTGTATCTCCGCATCTTTCACACGCTCGCTTCCCTGGCTATCTTCGACGAACGACAGCCGTGGCAACGATACTGTCCGGAGGAGAAAAAAGCCAAGGTCTACATTATCCGAGAATGGACGCTTGAATCCTTCGCCAGCGCGATTCCCTTGAAGCAGGGGCTCTCATCCATCAATGGACGCTTCAAGATGGGGCTTCTGGTCCTTTTACTTAAGCCGCTCCTCGGCTAGCCCGGACGGCCATTCCCCGCATTTACGTTCGCGCCCAACGTGCGCATATACCCGCCGGCAATAGACGTCCGGCGGCTTTTTCTTTGATGGCCAGCTCCGCCGTCTCGATCGTGCCGGCATATGTATCCTGAAGAGGTAAAATGGCATTGCCATAGGCGGTAGCCGAGTATCCCGCAGCATAACCGTTAACGAGGAAGAACAGCGGCTTCGGCACGAGTATCTTCAAACACTCGTCTATGAGCGGCAAGAGATGCTGCTCGATTTTCCAAAGCTCATTTTTTGGACCATGACCGAAAGCCGGCGGATCCATGATGATGCCGTCATACTGCCGGCCGCGTTTGATTTCGCGTTTGACGAATGTGTAGGCATCGTCAAGTATCCAGCGGATAGGCTTGGCCGCCAGCCCGGAAAGTTCGGCATTATCGCGCGCCCAGGCGATGGCGGCCTTCGAACCGTCGACGTGGACGACTTTGGCGCCGGCCTTGGCGCAAGAGAGCGTCGCGCCGCCGGTGTAACCAAATAAATTGAGAACTTCCACCGAGCGACGCCCGATCTTATCTTCAAGCCACCGCCAATTGGCGGCTTGTTCGGGAAAAATTCCTACATGTTTGAACGACGACGGCCGTATCCAGAATTTGAGACCGCTGTACGATAGTGGCCAGCGCTCGGGAATATCCTTGGCCAGCGACCAGCCGCTGCCAAAATGGCCGTCTGCCTTTTTCCATTCGGCCGGCGGCAATGTTTTGCGCCAGAGCGCCTGTGGATCGGGCCGAGACAGGATCCGCGCGCCAAACCGTTCGAGCTTTTGACTCTCGCCGCTATCGATGAGTTCATAGTCGGCGCTGGCTTCGGCCGCGAGGATTGATAAAGTCTTAGACATGATTGACCTCCGAAGATGCTCCGCCGGGTCCATGTATCGCGTCGTCAGATGCGCCTTGTCCTGAATACTTCGAAAGAATGATAACTGTCAAAATAAAAAGTATGGTCGTCATCGCGGCTGATCCCAGACAATAGGTACAGTAGGAATGGATGACGAAAGCCTGCAAGCAGAAGAACCAGAGCGATACCAGAAAGCCGATCATAACCAGGGCGCAGGAAAGCCGGAACGGAGCGTCTTTTTTGCTTTCCAGATAGGCGAAAGCTCCTGCGGCCACCAGGAAATAGTATGCGGCGCCGAGAAGCGCGACCGGTATGCCGAGAACTGTGGCGTAAGCGCTGGTCAGGACCAGTTCACAGCCGCCCGTGATCGAACATGGCGGAATCGCATTTTTATAGTGTTCGATGGTCAAGTATCCGGCGTCGGCGAAACCGACAACCGCGATGACGAGGAAAATCACGATCAGGCTACTGTGAACTTGACGAAGCGGCCGCGTCAATGAGCGCTTTAAATTGATCATACGATGGAGGATTAGTGATAACTTTGCCGTTCACGAAGAATGTCGGCGTCTGATCTATGCCGATGGCGATGCCGCCATCCTGATCGCTGGTGATAACGTCCCGCAACGTGCTCGATCCAATATCAGACGTGTACTCGGTCATATTGAGTCCGAGTTGCGCGGCGTAGCCGGCAAAAATACTGGAGGGATCATTCAGGTTGCTCCAAGCATCTTGGTTTTGATAGAGCAGGCTATACATCTCCCAGAATTTTCCCTGGACAGCCGCCGCCTCGGATGTCATAGCGGCAGCCATGGCGTTCTGGTGCTGCGATAACGGGAAGTGGCGAAAGACCAAGCGCATCGTCGACGATGATTCGGCGATCAGACGCTCAACTGTCGGATAGTAGTAACCGCAGGCCGGACACTGGAAATCGCCGTATTCGATGATGGTGACAGGCGCGTTTTGATTGCCGATAACATGATCGGCGGCCGTGACTGGCGGCGGCGCCGTGAGCTCGGCACCCGGACCCGGCTTGTTGAAAGCGGCGATCAGTCCCCAAACTATCAGACCGAGTATAATGACGAACCCGGCCCAAAAAATGATGCGTTTTGAATTCATGTGCATGATTGTACAGAAGCGAACCAAAACGATCAAGTCGTTCGTATATCTAGCTTTCCCCGATAAATACCGAGGAAAAATCAACTGTAATGTCTTATCCGCTAAGTCGTCTATCACCATGGGATCAAAGCAAAAACAACTCGAAGAGGCTTATCGCGAACATGCAGACGCGCTGTTCAGATTCTGCTTGTTCAAGATCAGCGACCGCGAGCAGGCAAAGGATCTTCTGCAAGAGACATTTACCCGAGCCTGGCAATTCCTGTCGCGTGACGGCGCCGTGGATAACTTCAAGGCATTCCTCTATAAGATCATGAGCAATCTGGTCATAGACGAGTACCGCAAGCGCAAACCCGTCGATTCGTTGGAGATCCTGCACGAGGACGGCTTTGACCCCTCGTTCGATGATACGGACCGCTGGATAGACGCGATCGATGGCACAAAAGCCGTTCGATTGCTTGGCAAAATTCCTCCTCCATACGGTGAGGCGGTCTTCATGCGATATGTCCAGGAATTGTCGCTCGGAGAAATTTCTGCTATAACTGGGGAACGTGAGAATACCATCGCCGTACACATACACCGCGGCCTGGAAAAACTCAAAACCCTCTTCCGCAATGAACCACAACCATCATAATGGCATAGGCGAACAAAAAATCGATCGCGTTTTTGAAAAGGCACGTGAAGTATCTTTGAATTCCCAAGAAAAGAAAACTCTCTGGAAGCGGATCCTTGCCGAGATAAGCGGCCAATCGACCGGCCAGGCCGCGCTCGGACCAATAGACGGACCCGGCACCAACAGTCAATCGAGTCCTTGGGTCAGCGATACGATCTTGTAGCCCTTGGCTTCGATGGTTGTGAATACATCATCGAGAACCTGGCCAGTCAGATTGTCTCCAAAATGCATGAGGTAGATGTTGCCCGGCGCCAATGTATCGAGAATATTGTGCCGGACCTGGTCGGCGGTTTCGCCGTTCGGTTCCATCCAATCCTTGGCGTCATATGTCCAATAGACAGATTCGTAACCTTCGCCGTAGGCGTCGGCCAGGACGCGCGCGTCACGTTCGCCGTATGGTGGCCGGAAGAAAGGCCGCGGCGAGACGCCCGCGACCCGCATGAGCACGGACTCGGTTTGTCGAAGCTCGTTCTTGATCTGTTGGTCAGTGAGCGTGGGTAAATGAGGATGGTCGTAGGTATGGCTGAATATTTCGTCGCCGTCGGCGACGAATGTTTTGACAAGTTCCGGATTGGCTTCGATGAATTTACCCGTCAAGAAGAACGTGCCCTTAACATGATGCTTGGCCAGCGTCGCCAAGATCGCCTGTGCCGATTCCGCGCCACCACCGCCGTCAAAAGTGAATATGACCTGCTTCTTTGAGGCGTCGCCATGGACGATCTCCGTCCGCGACGGCGGTCTTCGCGCGGGTACCACCGTCACGGCCGGCGGCATCATCTGCATCTGCCGCTCATTCCCGAGAAGGGTGACGACGGCTATAATGGCGAAAAGCAGCGTCAACATGACCGCGCCGCGGGTCTGCGGCGTGATCGCGGAAAATCTCCAGGGTCCGGCATCCATCTACGGCATTATACCAGTCGATGTCGAAACTTCGTATAGCCCGGGCACGCCCCACCAGATCGTGAGAAAGAGTTTGTGCGAGACCGGTTCATAGAGAATTTCATTCAACTCGGGAGGCAAGGCCGATGTCGTCGAACTTTCCCTGATGCCGGTCACCTTGTATCGCCTGAGCGATCCGAGATTCATGCCAGGGAAAACATCCAGATAGCCGTCCATGCCGCAATTGTATAGATCGGAACCGTAGACAAACAGGCCGAGAGAGTCTCCGGGTAGCGTGAATCTGGTCACCGACATGTCGACGCCGTTTATGCGGAAGCCGTACGGCGCCCCTTCACAGCCGACATAGACATACCCGCCGAAAGCCGGCATATCGTCACTCGGATGGCATGTGCCCAGATCAACAGCTGCGCTCACGGATAAAGTGGCAGCGTCAACTTTTTCGATTACATCGCTGGTATTGCTGCCGAAATAGAGGAAGGTCGAACTACCTTCGGTCATGAGCGCGGCTGAATGTCCATGTGGTATGTGGCCGTTGGCATTGTAGGAGAGTCTGCCGTCTCTCAAACTGACCTTGAAAACTTCGGCCGGCGTCGTGTTGGTGATACCGTAGACATACGCCCCGTCGGTGACGATGGCCGGCTTGTCCCCGGCATCGATAGCGCTGGTGCTGGCGATCGAGCGCTCGATCAGCGTATAGGGGTCTATGCTGTATATATGCAGGCCGTGCGATTCGGAAATCAGAAAATCGACCGTGCGACGGGTATCATCGTAGGCCATGGTTTCAATACTGCCCCGACGCGGCACGCTGATCAAAGAGTACGCGCCGAGATGCGCCGGGTCGTAGAAGACGGCCAAATGTCCGTCAGCTGTCTGGCTGTCTTCCGAACCAATGAACAGACGCTCATCGGCCACCAGCGTACCATGCGCGTAATTGAATACGGCCGACGATGAGGCCACCACCGGGGCCAGACCATACGATATCTGAGTTACAGCCGTCGGAAATGACGGCAGAGCATTCGGAACACGCGATGTAGTCGAAGTCGCCTGCTCGACTGGAACAGGTATGATATGCGCTATGGGAGCGACCGGCCCGGATGCATGAGTGTTCAACCAGACGCGAACTGCCACATACAGCGCCAAACCACACACAGAGAGGAGCGCGGCGATTATCACCTCTTTGCCATGATTCATAAGGCTCAATTATAATCAATCTGTCCCCTATATCCTACTGCTATCTTACGGCGCCCGTCCGGCCTCACTCGCCGTCGAATTCCGTCTCGGTGTCATCGCCAATCGCCGACTCATATATGCCCTGTTCGCCGAGGCCGCGGAGTTTTTCTAGGGCTTCCTGCTCCTCAACCAAGTTCTGCTGCAAAAGATCGCGGACATCATTGAAACCAAGAAGTTCCGCCCAGGAAATGGCCGTCTCGTACGTCGCCATCTCATACTGCTCCACCTGACAGCCGGCGGCTACGAGGGCCGCGTCGCGCGCCGCCAGATCGGAAACGTTTCTGATCAGCCAATCGACATCTTCAGCCATGCCGCGTATTGCCATGACTTGGAGTTTGGCCGGCTTCTTGTCCAGTAGGCTGAATATTTCCGAAAGACGCTCGGCTTGAGTTTTAGTCTCATTGAGGTGCAGGCTGAAGGCTTCGGCTAATGCGTTATCGGTGGCATGCTTCACCAGTCTTGGCAGCGCCTTGATAAGCTCGCTCTCGACGTCGTTCAACGACTGCAGTTTCACCAGCAGAAGATCCTGCAAATACATCGGCGTTATTTTTTTGGCTGCTATCATGTGTGGCTATGGGATAGGTTACGGCTGATATACATATTGGGACGTCGGCTTCCAGATCCAGATTACACCTATCCCGGGACGCCTAATGAGCCACTGTGATATCGACGGACTTCCGGGCGATCACATTTCCCGAAGCGTCCTTGGCGATGAACGTCACCGCATACGGCCCGTCGCCATTGCCGCCCCACCACGACCACGGTGATACATCAACCAGCGATTCCTTGTGCGGCACAGTGGCAGTATTATCTGCCATGACATTCAGCTGACCGCCATCAACCTGCCAGTACATGCTGTATGCGGTCGCCGCCGTGCCTTCGATCAAACCCTTGAATGGTTGGATGCCCGAAACGGCTGCGCCGTCAGCCGGCCACCAGACATCCATGACAACCGGTCCGGCGGAACCAGTCGAGCCGCCGCTATTCTGTCCGCCGGCGCCGTCGGCCGTACCATTCAGCGTCACATCCGTCACATCATCGTCCCAGAAGAAATTCTTTGACCAATCGGAACTGAAGACTCCGACTTTCAGACGGTATGCGCCCGCCTGTGGCGGCGTCCATGAAAGTTTGTACGATCCGGGGCTGCCTGAACTTATATTTTGGCCGCCAAAGAACTGCTGGAATATTTTGGTATTTGAGGAATTATAGATCTCAATATCGGCAATAACGTTGGACGCCTGACCGGTCGAATTGAGGTTGATCTGTATATTTTGGGACTGGCCGACCGAGTACGCTGAGGCGGTGGCGCTGACGTTAAAGTTGCCGCTGACCATGCTCGGCGTAGTATTTGAGCCACCACCAATGCCGCCAGTGCCGCCGGTGCCTTGGCCGGTTGTACCGCCCGTACTTCCCCCGCCGCCGAACCAGCGTGTGACAACTGCCAAGGCCGGCTTATTATTGGCGGTATAATCAGTATTTCCCGGACCGCCGTAATTTGGATCGACATTCCAATCCCACAGGTCGACGCCGGCCATATATGAGGAATTGTTCCAGTATTCGAACAAGGCTTCGTAGTCATTGGCCTGCTCCTGTGCGTCATACGGTCCGGGTCCAGTGCAGCAGGGTGAATTGTGGGCACCCGTGACGCTGCGGTAGCCGACTTCCGTAAAAAGAAGAGGTTTGTTGAATTCGCTGTGAATAATACTGATCTGATTGCTATCCCAATATGCCCAGGAACCGACCATGGCGGCGACCGACGGCGCGTTCTGGCCGCTGGCCAGCGGATAGTAAGCGGACAGTCCGACGTAGTCGAGAGACGACCAAAATCCAATATGGAAAACTTCATCTTCGAACTGCGTGCTTTGCGGACCGGCCCAACTCCAGTTGGCATCGTATGTCAGATAGCCCGGAAAATGCGTACGCAGATCGGCGATCATCTTTTGCCAACGTTCCGTGTTATCGGAGTTCTGCGTGTAAGCGGCCATGCTGATGAGTTCGGCGCCCATGGTAATGCCTTCGAGGTGATGCACTTTGCCGATATCGCCCAAATGATCGAGGATGGAGCCGTAGTTGGCATACCAAGCGTCGCGGTTGCTGGCATTGATGTAGGCGCGCCACGACTGGCCGTCCTCAGATTCCAGGTGCACTTTGACCATGGCGTGCATGCCGAGCGAGTGCACATAGTCGATGCCG
>JAGWLE010000002.1 GCA_028864955.1 Patescibacteria group bacterium
ACTCAAGCGTCGATGAGATCAAAGCCCGCTTGCCGATCGAAGAAGTTGTCGGGTCGTACGTCAAGCTCGACAGGGCCGGGAAGTCGCTCAAGGCGCGTTGTCCGTTCCATAACGAGAAGACGGCTTCATTCTTTGTCTCACCGGAACGCGGCGGCTATTACTGTTTTGGCTGTGGGGCCAAAGGCGACATATTCACATTCGTCGAACAGTTCGAAGGCCTCGATTTCAGGGGCGCTTTGAAAGTCCTGGCAGAAAAGGCTGGCGTCGAATTGACGTACGACAATAAAGCGGATAGCGAGCGTGATCGATTGTTTGCCATCACCGAGCAGGCGGCACAATACTTCGAAGATCAGTACGCCACGTCGAGCGAGGCTCAGTTATATTTGAAATCACGCGGCATTTCTCCGGAAACGCGGCAATCGTTCAGAATTGGTTGGGCGCCGGAAGGCTGGCGGCATTTATTCACGCACCTCAAAGGCAAGAATTGGAGTGAAGCCATGATCGAAAAAGCCGGCCTGGCCAAGAAAAACGAAAAAGGCGACATATATGATCGATTCCGCGGCCGGATCATCTTTCCCATCAATGATTCGAGCGGCCGCGTGGTCGGTTTTACCGGCAGGATTCTCAAGGACGATGGCAAGTCTGCCAAGTATTTGAATTCGCCGGACACGCCGCTTTTCAGCAAATCGCAGATTCTTTTCGGCATTGAAAAGGCTAAATCGGAGATCCGGCGCGTCGGTTATTCGATCCTGGTTGAAGGCCAGATGGATCTGGTTCTGTCCCATCAAGTGGGTGTGAAAAATACGGTAGCCGCATCTGGTACGGCCTTGACTGATCAGGTCCAGGGCGAGTCGGGTATTGTATCGAACCTCGGCATGGTCCGCCGGTTGTCGCCGAACATGATCATCGCGTTGGATTCGGACAAGGCGGGCAAGACAGCGGCCATGCGCGCAGTCGCGGCTACGGCACTTTCCATGGGCATGTCGGTAAAGATCGCGGATATCGAAGGCGGCAAGGATCCAGCGGATCTGATTCGTAATAATCCAGAAGATTGGAAAACGGTCCTGCGCGACGCCAAGCATGTCATAGAATTTGAATTGGGCAATGTTCTCGAGGAGACGGCGGATCCGCATAAGCTTGCCCGGGCCATCCGCGAGCGCATTTTTCCTTTCCTGGCGAGAATTGACAGCGAAATGGACAAGGCCTTTTACGTAAAAATGATTGCCGAGAAGGCTGGACTCACGGAAGTGGCGGTCTGGGATGATTTGAGGAAGACGAAGGTTGAGAGGCCAAATGGTGAAAAGGCAGAGAAGTCCGCCAGCCACATCGCTTCAACCATTCAACCATTCAACCGTTCAGCCTTTTCACCTGAGTCTGCTGGGGTTCCCGTGCACCGTATCGACCTGGTTGAGCGTAGAATGTTTGGCCTCCTCGCTCTCATGGATGCCGCCAAACTTCCCGCCGTGGCCGAATACCGCGAGACGATACGGAAGATTGCCGGCCGGACATACGAGGAGCGATTGAAGAAAATCGAGCCGATCCAGGGCGAGCTCGCATTCGAAGCCGAAGCTTTTTTCGGGAATGACGAGCGGCGCTGGGTCGTCCATATGAAGGAACTCGTCTTCAATTTCGAGGAAGATATCATTAACCAGGAACTTATCCGGCAGATGGGTCAATTGAAACTGGCTGAACGGGCCGGCGACAGTGTTCGCGTGGCCGAATTGGCCAGGATTTGCCAAGCGCTATCTGTCCGCAAGGCGGAGCTCACGCGAGCGCGAGCCTGAGCCAGTCTCGCTCTATCTAGACAATGTCGTCACAAACTTGTAAACCCTTGCACGATGGGCGGTCATATCATACAATCATCAAACGTACTAATATTCTCCAGACACATGCGTAAAACACGTAAAACGGCCCGTGCGGCGCGTCGCAGTTCTCGGCGGGCCTCGAAGCGTTCGTCTGTGCGCGCCAAGGCGCCGGCAGTTCGTAAAGCCGGTTCGTCAAAAGGCGCGCCCACCCGATCCTCCCGACAGGCACACGACTTTGAGGTCAGGGCGGGCCGCCTCATTCAGAAAGGGCGCGATCGCGGTTTTGTGACATACGACGAGATTCTCAAGGAATTTCCGCAGATCGAAAATGATATCACGTTTCTGGATGAACTTTACGGGAAATTTGCGGCGGCCAACGTCGACGTGCTCGAGGGCGGCGGTCTCCTGGAGGTTGAAGATCTGAGCACGCATAAAAAACAGCCTCACTTGTCGCGCGGCGGATCCGATTCCGCCTATGATTCGATCCAGATGTATCTCAAGGAGATCGGTCAGTATCCGCTGATCAATGCCAGTCAGGAAAAAGAGTTAGCGAAACGGATCCAGAATGGTGACACGGAAGCAAAGAATCTCCTGGCAAAGGCTAACTTGCGCCTGGTTGTCTCCATCGCCAAAAAATACGTCGGCCGTTCGCCTGATTTGACACTTCTCGATCTTATCCAGGAGGGCAATCTCGGCCTCTTCCGGGCAGTCGATAAATTTGACTGGACAAAGGGCTATAAATTCTCAACATATGCCACTTGGTGGATCCGCCAGGCCATCACCCGGGCTCTGGCTGACCAATCGCGTACGATCCGCGTGCCGGTGCACATGGTGGAAACTATCGCGAAATACAAGCAGGTCGTCCGTCGGCTGTCTAACGATCTCGGCCGCGAGCCTTTGCCTGACGAGATTGCCATGGAAATGGGCATGGATGTCGACAAAATATACCAGATCGAGAAAATCGAGCAGGATGTCGTGTCTCTGGAATCGCCGGTCGGCGATGACAGCGACGACGGCAAGTCGACTCTCCAGGACTTCATCGCTGACGATAAGATTCTCTCGCCTGACCAGGAATCGTCCCGAAGGATATTGAGGGATCAGGTCAACATGATCCTCAATGACCTTTCGGAAAAGGAGCGCAAGATTCTCGAAATGCGCCATGGCCTCAATGACGGCATTACCCACACGCTCGAGGAAGTTGGCCGTGAATTTGGCGTGACCCGCGAACGTATCCGCCAGATCGAAGCCAAAGCCCACGAAAAGATCCGCCAGCACGACAAGATCAACAGGCTCAAGAATTATTAGCACGGATCGTTTCGCGCAGATTATTCAACCCGCGCGAATTATCGGAGAACATGGATGTATGAAAATGCCCGCTTCCCGGAGGAAAGGGGCTGTGTTCATTTTGGTTGTTTCTAGTCGCCGTGCTAGCATACACGCATTAAATGTCTACCAAAAGGAGGGCGCAAAAATCAGAGTCTGAATTCGACAAGCGCTACGAAGTGCTCAATAAAGCGCAACGGCAGGCCGTGGACGCGATCGATGGGCCGGTGATGGTCATCGCCGGGCCTGGTACGGGCAAGACAACGATTCTGACGCTTCGAATAGCGAACATCCTGCGTCAAACGGACACGCCTCCAGACGCCATCCTGGCGCTGACGTTCACGGAATCCGCGGCATTTGCCATGCGGCGCAAACTCCTGGAGATCATCGGACCGGCGGCGTATAAAGTGCGCATACACACGTTTCATGGTTTTGCCGAGAGTATCATCCAAGAATATCCGGACTATTTCCCGCGGATCATCGGTTCGGCCGTCATTACGGAAGCCGAACAGATACGCATCGTCGATGGGATCATCAAGAACGCCGAGGTGGAAATTCTACGGCCCTATGGCGATCCGTCATATTACGTGAAGTCCGTTCTCAATGAAATTCACTTGCTCAAACGTGAAAATGTCTCGCCTGGACGGCTCATGGAAAGTATCGGCACCGATTGGCACTCGGCGGGCGCGAAAACTGACACGTCTCCGCGTGCAGCAGATCTTTCAAAGACCGACCTCGAGAAGCTTACAAAACGGGACGATAAAAATCGCGAGTTGGCGCTGGTGTACCGGAAATATGAAGATGCGCTAGCCGCGCAAAAATACTACGACTTTGACGATATGTTGCTCGAGCTTATCAGAGCCATGGAAGACAACCCGACATTCAAGCTCATGTTGCAGGAATCATTTCATTATATTCTGGCTGACGAACATCAGGATGCCAACGCCTCGCAAAATCGAATCCTGGAATTGCTCGCTGACTTCCATGATTCACCCAATCTGTTCATCGTCGGCGACGATAAGCAAGCCATATATCGGTTCCAAGGTGCTTCGCTCGAAAATTTTCTCTATTTTACCAGAAAGTATCCGGCCGCCGTCGTTATCGATCTCGAGCACAATTACCGATCTCACCAAGGCATACTCGATGCCTCGCACAGCCTCATTGTCAACAATCCCGGAATTCCCGGACGAGAACGGCGCCGCCTGGTGTCGCTCCAGGTCGGGAATAAGCCCATATTTGTCGATGAATTTTCCACTGGCGATGATGAGCTCCAGTACCTGGCGGCTTTGATTGAAGGGCTGATAAAGAAAGGCGAAAAACCCGAAGAAATCGCCATACTCTACAGGGAAAATAAGGACGCTCTTGGCGTCAGCCAAGCGCTCAAGATCCTAGGCGTGGCTCACCGCATAGAATCGAACGGCAATGTCATGGATGAGCCGGATATCGTAAAAATCATCATGATCTGCCGGGCCCTGAATGATCCGGGAAACAACGAATTTCTCGGACAGGCGCTGCTTCTTAAGGAATTGAAATGCGATCCGGCTGAAGTCAGCGAAATTTTCCGCGAATCGAGTCGGACTGGCAGACCGGTCCATGCATTGATCGGCCGCGGTGGATCTCCAGCCTTGAAATCTGCATATGGCCGGCTGGTCGGCTGGACTCGCCTGGCTCAAGTGCTGCCGTTTTCGGATTTCTTGCAGAAACTTGTCCAGGAGACGGAGATGGTCGCGGGTATCGTGGCCGAAGAGGATTCACTCGAGAAATTATCAGCACTCGAGGCGTTCTTTGACGAGGTTGTGACAGCCGCCCGCGCCAAAAGGAGCTTTTATCTCAAGGATTTCATCGCGTACATGGACGTCGTTCGCGATCACGGCATCGTCTCGCGGCCAGGCTACGTTGATCATATCAAAGGAGTGCGTCTGATGACAGCGCATCGGGCCAAAGGCCTGGAGTTCAATCATGTATTCATAGTTCATGCTATCGATGGCGTCTGGGGTAACCGGAAGAAGAGGCACTTCTTCTCGATTCCGGTCATCGAGCATGCTCGTGACGAAGGTCGGATCGAAGACGAACGCCGGCTCTTTTATGTGGCCATGACGCGGGCCCGCGAATCGGTCAATATCTCTTACGCCCGCCAATCCGACGGCAAGGAATTGGTGGCGTCGCAATTCATCGCCGAAATCGATCCGAAACTTGTGGCTTTCGGCGCGCCCAAGGCAGTCCCGCCTCTGCGGCAATTTATACAGCGGGCGACGACCTTGCCGGCCGCACATTCTCTTTTGGACCGGGAATTCGTCAAAAGCAAATTCTTCAGCCAGCCGTTCTCGGTAACTCATCTCAATAACTATCTGGCCTGTCCCTGGCAATATTTCTTCGTCAATCTCGTTCGTTTGCCGCAAACGCCGACGAAACACCAAATGTACGGCACAGCCGTGCACGCCGCGCTCCGGTCGCTGTTTGATGCGTATAGAGACGGCAGGGATTTGAGTCAAAAGCAGCTCGTGGACATATTCAAGTATCATCTGGAAAGACAGCCGCTCTCGAAGATCGATCGCCGCGAGTCATATGAAAAGGGCCGCACGGCTTTGAGCGGCTACTACAGGAAATACGCCGGGACGTGGCCCCGCGCGCTCAAAACCGAGGTTTCGATGAAGGCCGCCGTGCCGGTCAACGGTGAAAGGCTGGCACTCACCGGCAAGCTCGATAAGATAACATTTATCGCGGATTCCGTCGTTATCGTCACGGATTTCAAAACGGCCAAGCCGAAATCGCGAAATGAAATAGAAGGCAAGACCAAGGGTGCCGACGGCAATTACAAGCGACAGCTGGTCTTCTATAAGCTTTTACTCGATCTATCCGGGTTATACGCGATGAAGAGCGGTGAGATCGATTTCGTCGAGCCTACGGAAAGCGGCAGCTATCAAAAAATATCCTTTGAAATCACATCTGCCGAAACGGCCCAATTATTGAAACAGATCGAGCATGTTGCGGGAGACATCGCGAGCGGCGCATTTGCTGAAAATGGCTGCGGCCAAAAAGGCTGCGCATATTGCGCGTTAGGTAACATATTGAAAAAACAGGCGGTTTAAATGGACGAATTCTGGCTGGAAGACGAAGTAGCCTCGGATAACAGGGTGTCTATGGCGTTTTTCAGGGTGACAAACGTCTGTACGCCAGGCAGGGGAATGCGCGAACCGGCCGGCGTGATAATGATGGAGTATGGCGTGCCGTTGACGCCAGCGTTTACGCCGTCAGTATACTCCGCCTCGACTTTGTCCTTGAACTGACCGCTTGAAAGGCAGTCATTGAATTGAACCGGATCGAGCCCCACATCTTTGGCGAGGCCTGGCAGCAGGTTCTGGTCAAGACCGTTAGGCGTCTGTGCTGTGACGGACGGCGTCGTCTCGTACAGGTGCTTCTCGAAGGCCCAGAATACCGTATTGCCGCCGAGTGAGGCGGCACATTCGAGGGCTTGGGCCTCGTGGCCGGCATTTGGGTGAAGGACGTTGCCGTTGGCATCCGGTTTGTCGAGCGGGAACGAACGGTAAACCCAAGCGACTTGGCCGCCAGGACCGTACATATTCATGACCTGTTCCATGATCGGGTTGAAGGCTTTGCAATAGGGACATGAAGGGTCGGAATACTCAACGATCTTGATGGGCGCGTTGGGATTGCCCATGATGTGATCGGTCTCATCAACAGCTTTCATGTTTACTCCGCCGTTCTGTGTCGGTGTCTGGTAACTAGCCGGCTCAACACTCGGACGCGCTGTCGAGGTATGGGTCCAGATAATAGCCATGGCCACGATGGCTCCGGCGACGATGATGGCGCCGGGAATGCTTACCAATGAATTTCTTTGCTGTGTGTCCATGATGCAAGTATAGCACGGCGACTAGAAGGGCAATGTATACGTCATGGCAGCTGATTCGGGGATATCCCACGTGCTCGTATTGATCTTGACATCCTTTATGGAACCGAATTCCTTGTACTTGAGCGTACCGGTGCGCACGGCGTATTCGTAGAGATCCTTTGTCAGCCGAACATCGTCCGTACAGTAATCAATGAGTTTCTGGATTTCGCCGTTGCGCCACCACTCCAAGGCTTCGGCGCCATGACCTGATTTGTTGATGCCGAGTGTTGCCTCGGCTACAGTGTCGAGTTTGAACCGCCGGCCGAGGGATTTGGCGACTTCCTTCATGAGATCGAGGCTTTTAATTTTCGATAAATCTCCGGGATAATATTTATTGAGGATGGGGATGTCGAAATGGTCGCCGTTCCAGCTTATCAAGAGATCTGCCTGCTCGAGAATCGGCCAAAGCTTCCTGAGGTCGCTTTCCAGGAAACTCATGAACGAGTCCGTGCCGGAATCGTGGATGCAGACGACAGATAAGTCGAGTTCCGCCGGGTCGTTCGAGCCTACATCCGAAAAGAAATTCTTTGTCTCAAGGTCGAACGTGATCCTGCGCATGAGGAGTATTCTAATATATGGTCATTTGCCTGCGCAAGTTTGTGACACGCCATGCGATCATGGCCTGCGAATTTCTGAGATAAGACCATCTTCGTCAACAACCTTTTCTTCCTTTGTTTTTAGATTCTTCAGCTTGAATGAGCCGCTGGTGACCTCCTGGTCGCCGATCGCGACCATGAACTTGATGCCGCGCTTGTCGGCATTGGCTATCTGATCACCAACTTTTTTACCGGAAAAATCGACGGCGACGCGTACCCCTTCACTGCGCAGTTTCTGGGCGAGGTCAAGCGAATAGGGCATATTTTGATCACCGACGATACAGATGCAGACGTCAGCAGGCGATTCCGGCTTTGGCAGTGTGCCGTACGTCTCCATCAGATCGCGAGCTATGACGTCACCCGCGCCAAAGCCAAACGCGGCAACTTTGTCGTTGCCGAATAATGAAAGCAGTTCGTCATAGCGGCCGCCGCCAAAAACGGAGCGGCGGTTCGCGGGATTCAAGTCGAACACTTCGAAGACAGTGCCCGTATAGTAGTCAAAGCCGCGCATCAAGGTCTGATCGAAGCGCACGTTCGTTATGCCGAGCCGTTCGAGGCCGGAGATGACTTCGCGGATCTCTTTGAGGCCGGCGTGCTCCTGCGCCGTTTGAGGCAGATGCGAGATGAATTCCTCAAAATTCCCGGAATTAAGGAGTGTCAGCAGCTGTTCATCCTTGCCGCGGAGATGCGGATCGGGCGCAAAGAGTTCGCTTAAGGCGGCATTGAATGATTGGGCATCGAGCTTATCCTTCCTGTCTATGAGTTTGGCGACCTTGCGAGATAATTCCTCTGATAGGGAAAAGACGTCCTTGGTGATGTAATTCATGAGCTTGCGGTTGTTGAGGCGGATCTCGAAGTTGGTGTCCTTGAGGCCGTAAGCCCGAGTGATGTCAAAAGCCATATTGATGATCTCGATCTCGGCGGCGGCACCTTCGACGCCGAATATGTCGACATTGAGCTGCCAATGTTCGCGCAGCCGGCCGCGCTGGGGTTGTTCATATCGGAAAAGATTTGGAATAGAATACCAGCGCAGGGGAAAGATAAGGTCGCGGCGCCTGCCAGCCACCATACGGGCGGCGGTCGGTGTCATTTCCGGACGCAAGGTAACCTCGCGGTCGCCTCTGTCGGTAAATGTATACGTCTGTTCATTAATGATTTCTTCACCCGTCTTGGCGCGGTAGAGATCTGCGGGCTCAAGAACGGAGGATCCGTATTCCTCGTAGCCGTATTTTTCGCAGATCCCGCGCCACAGCGAAAAGATAGCCTTTTGTATGGCCATATCGGCCGGAAGGAAGTCCCGGACGCCCTTGTAGGCGTCAGTCGTGAGTTTTTTGGCATTGTGAGGCATGGAGCTATTGTACCAAGAAATCAGCGAACAGGAAGCTCCGGCCGGCGATTTTCCGGGGTATGTTTCGTGCACTTTACCTCGATCTTGAATCGTATGGTAGGATACGACTATGAAGCGGATTGTCATAAAGGAGGGGCCGGTGGTCTTCCTGCGGAACGTATTTCTGATGGAATTGCTGGCGGCCGTGTTTTTTATCTGCATCTCGACGCTGACTAACTACCAATTGGCGTATATACGTCTCGGCCTGGTGAAATTCTTGCGCTATGATGATTTTGTCATGATCGCCTTTTCCATATTTCAACTCGTATACATTCTGGCCTTGTTCTTCGATTGGTATTTCAAGTATTTCGAAATACGCGAAAAAGAAATCGTGCGCAGATCGGGGCTGCTTTTCCGACGCCAACGCTCGGTCTCGCTCATGCATGTCGTCGCTGTCGAGATCACGCAGTCGCCATTGGATCGCATGACCAAGCATGCCACGCTCATCCTGGAGCACGACAACGGCCGTGTCACCAAGATCAGGAACGTGGCGGAATTCGGCGAATACGCTTCCGTCATCAAGCAGACCATAGATAACACAGCCAAACGGCCGACACACAATCGCAGTTTGCAGATGCTCCTCAAGGAAGGCGAGGGTATGTTCCTGGAATTCAAGCAGACACTTCGCTACGATGTGCGCAAGAAGACCGTTTCAAAGGACGTCGAGCGCGCCGTGATGAAGGCTATCGCCGGCTTTATGAACGCCGACGGCGGCACGCTGGTCATCGGCGTCGATGATGAAGGCATCGTCACCGGCCTCGCCAATGATTTCGAGACGCTGGCCAAGCGCAACCGCGACGGCTTCGAAAACCATCTAAATATGCTGGTAAAGACTATGATGGGCATCAAGTTTGCCAACTATATCCACGCCAGATTTGATTATTTCAATGACAAGGAAGCCTGTCTCGTCCATGTTGAGCCCAGCCACAAACCCGCCTATCTGCAGAATCCGGGCGGTAAAGAAGAATTCTTCGTGAGGATGGGGAATACCACCCAACCGTTCTCCATGAGCGAGGCGGAGGAGTATATAAAGACCAGGTGGAGGTAGAGTGGAAAGTTGGAGCAACTTGACTTATTAAAAATACTATTGTAAGTTCTGCCATAAGAAAGGATCTTTATCAATGAACGAACATGTTGCGACTATCATTATCGCCGTTGGCTATAACTATAAAACAGAACCTGGTTTTGGTGCCATCGATATCGAAACGGGCGAGATATTTGTCCACTACGGCAGAGTACTTAGATACGAACAAAAAAGGGAACTGCTAGATACATGGCACGCCTGGAAACGGAAGGTTGGCCCAAAAATTGAAGAAGTTGAAATGAAAGGCGGCTTCGTCAATTCCTTTATGCACCATAATTTGGATTTACCGTCCACCGTTGTCGGGCTTGATCTCGAATCCTATTATCAGGGAGTAATGGGTGAACGCATCGAGTATTTTGCTCAGTGTGCGTTTGACCATGGCACGATTGAAGAGCGCCTAGGACGCATGCACAAGCTCTACGTGCTTCTCAAAAAAATCAGAACTCACATCCAAGATGTTTTAGAACGAGCCAACGTGTTAGCTTCCATTCAGGCGGAAGTTGCGCAATTGACGCCAAGCAAGGAAGAACGCAATAAGCGCTAAAAAAACGTACACTCATGGTCCCGATGTTATTATCGGGACCTATTTTATTTACTTCAAACTCCCATCCTTTCTCATAGCCCTGGCGCGGTCGAGGTTGGTGAGGAACTTTTTGCGCAGACGGATAGATTTGGGCGTGATTTCGAGGTATTCGTCGTCGCGCATGAGTTCCATGCCGCGTTCGATGGAGAGTTCATAGGGCGGCACGAGGGTCAGGGCCTCGTCCTTGCCGGAAGAGCGCATGTTGCTGAGCTGCTTGCCCTTGCAGGGATTGACGTCGAGATCGTCGCCCTTGGAGGTGTCACCGATGACCATACCTTCGTAGACGTCGACGGCTGGGCCGATAAAGAGGCGGCCGCGATCCTGGAGATTCCAAAGCGAGAAGCCAAAGGTGCGACCGGAGGCCATGGACGTCATGGAGCCTGTTTCGCGCTTCTCGATCTCGCCGGCGTACGGTTTAAAGCCGACGACGCGCGACGACATGATGCCTTCGCCCTTTGTATCGATGGTAAAGACATTTCTGTAACCGAGCAGGCCGCGGGTTGGGATCTCGAAGACCATGCGCACCTGATTGCCGTGAGTCTTCATGTCATTCATGATGCCTTTGCGTTTGCCAAGCGTCTCGATGATGGTCCCGGAATATTCCTGCGGCGTATCGATGATCAATTCCTCAAAAGGCTCGAGCTTCTCACCGTTTTCTTCCTTGACGATGACCTTTGGTTGCGAGATCTGCAATTCATAGCCTTCGCGGCGCATGTTTTCCACCAGAATGGCGATATGCAGTTCGCCGCGGCCGTAGACGGTGAAGTATTCATTCGAACTAAAATCAACTTTCAAGCCGACGTTGGTCTCGAGCTCGCGTTCTAGGCGTTCGCGGATCTGACGGCCGGTGACGAACGTTCCTTCGCGGCCGGCAAAGGGGGAATTGTTGACCAGGAATTGCAGCGAGATCGTCGGTTCATCAACGGTGATCGCCGGCAGAGCCGCTGTTGTTTCCGCATCGCAAATTGTTTCACCGATATAGATGTCAGGAATACCGGCGACGGTGATGATGTCGCCTGACTCGGCCTGTTTTATTTCTATGCGCTTTTTGCCATCGAACGTGAATAGTTTCGTGATCTTGCCCGTAAAGGATTTGCCGCTCACATCCTTTACCCAGACATTTTGGCCGTCCTTGATCGTTCCCGAATAAATGCGGCAGACCGCCAGACGCCCGAGGAAGTTGTCATACCCGAGATTGAAGACTTGCGCGGTCAGCGCAGACGCCGCGGTTGGTGACGAAGACGAGGCTCCGGCTCCCGCGTGCGCGTTTGCCGGCTTGACTTTCTCGAGGATAGTGTCCAAAAGCGGCGTCAAATCTTTCGAATCGTCATTTAGCGACTTCTTGGCGATGCCTTGGCGGCCGATGGCGTAAATCGTGGGGAAGTCGATCTGCGAATCATTGGCGCCAAGCTCGATGAACAGTTCGAGGACCTGATCGTGCACGCGCGCCGGATCGGCGGCCGGTTTGTCGATCTTGTTGATGATGACGATCGGCTGCAGGCCGAGTTCGAGCGATTTCTTGAGCACAAATCTGGTCTGCGGCATCGGGCCTTCCTGGGCGTCGACGACCAGCAGAACCGCGTCGATCGATCGAAGGACGCGCTCGACTTCTGAGCCGAAATCGGCGTGGCCGGGCGTGTCGACGATGTTGATCTTCGTGCCTTTGTAGGAGACCGATGTATTCTTGGCGTAAATCGTAATGCCGCGCTCCTGTTCGAGCGCATTCGAATCCATCGAGCCTTCGTCACCGTGACCGCACTGGGTCATGATGGCGTCGGTCAAAGTCGTCTTACCGTGGTCGACGTGAGCGATAATGGCGATGTTGCGGATATTCATGGAAATGGCTGAAATAAAAGGGGCCGGCTAGACCGGCGGCCGAGAAACTAGTATGGCATGAAAATTAGCCTTAAGTCAAGCATCTGCGGTCGACAGGCGGCCAGGTGATCGTATTGCCAATAAAGAACCCCGAAGTAGCTTCGGGGTTAATGCTCGTATCATTCAGACGGATCAGCTCACGCCGGCGCAAAGAACGTCGCGGCCATCGGCTGTGCTGTGGTTAGAGCTGTCTGTGGGACATCGGGACATTTGAAGATGTCGCGATCGACATCGCGATGGAATTCTTGGCTGGAAATGTAATCAAGAATGTCTCCCTTGAGCAGCGGCTGCAAGGTCATCCATTGGACGGTTCGGCGGACATTCGAGATGAAATCGTCGATGCTGTCTGCCCGTTTGAGCTGCAGAACGTGATCGCCGTAGTGCTCGTGAATCGAATGCCGGTGTTCAAGCATGATCTGCCAGGCTCTTTCCAAGCCTTCCGCGGTTTCTTCGGGACGAACGACGCCGGTTTTCATCTGACGCTGCCACACGCCGGCGAACATCTGCTCTTTTGTGCACTCCAGATCGATGATCTGGAGACGATGCCGGCCGCCCTGATTCCAGAGCGTGGATTGCCGCATGGTACGGGGGAAACCGGCGACCATGACGATCGGTGTCGTGACTATCTCGACGATATACATCCGCACGCAGGCGACGGCGACCATCGGGTTGTAGATCCCGCCGCTTTTCTCTTGATGTTCCTGCTGTTTGATCATCTGTCGAATCATGGCCGTGGGTTCCAAATTACGCCGACACCAATCGATAGCCGCGCTTGAGTCAAAAGCGGTCACCAGCGGTTGATGCGAAACGTGGTTGCACGCGTCCGCAACTTTTTTTGACAGGGTTGATTTGCCGGCTCCTCGCGCTGCGAGGAAGCCGTACATGCCTAGCAAATTAGATGTATCCATTCAGGTCCGTATGTATTTGTTTCAGTCGAAACACCCAATCAGTCCTTTTTCTGAAAGAGCGCCAGTCGAAGATAGTACCATATTTCGCGCAAAGGACAAGTTGTGGATACGGCAGAGTTTTCGCTGACCCAAGGCTGCCGCTCTGCGTCTTCAGCGAAATTTTAACTTTTTTTGATACGGATTTTAACTTCATGCCGTAAGATGCCGGCATGAACACGGATTCGTTCATTATCCCCGAATCATATACCGTCGCACAGACCATTGATGCCATGCTGCGGTATGCCGTGACTGTGCGTGCCTCCGACATTCATCTCGATCCACGCGCTGCCGACATACTGGTGCGCGTGCGCGTCGACGGTTGCATGCTTGAGGCCGGCACCATTTCGAGCAGGCTCTTCGGCGAACTCATCGCCCGGCTGAAGATATTATCCGGAGCGCGGACCGATATCCATGCCATCCCTCAGGACGGCCGCTTCCAGTCGAGTATTGCCGACGGCACATACAATATCCGGGCATCTTTCATGCCGACGTATCATGGCGAAAATGCCGTACTGAGGCTGCTTTCGAGCAGCGCCCGAGCTGTGTCGCTCAGCAGGCTCGGCTTCACGGCCGATCATGTCCGCATGGTTGAGCGGGCCTTGTCTCGGACGCACGGACTGATATTAGTGACTGGTCCGACCGGTTCCGGCAAAACGACCACGCTTCACGCGTGTCTGGCAGCCAAAGCTCGGGAGCCGCTATCGATCATTACGCTCGAAGACCCGGTGGAATATGAGATTCCCGGCATCCGCCAAGTACACGTACGTCACACTCATGGCGTGACGTTCGCTTCCGGCCTGCGGTCGGCCCTGCGGCAGGATCCCGATGTCATCATGGTTGGCGAGATCCGTGATCAAGAAACGGCCGCCGTCGTCATTCATACCGCTTTGACCGGCCACTTGGTTCTGTCGACTCTCCATACAAATTCAGCTCTTGAAGCCATTCCGCGGCTCGTCGATATGGGCGTTGATCACTACCTTCTGGCCACGACGCTCAAGCTCGTCATTGCCGAAAGGTTGGTGCGCCTGGCCTGCGAGCATTGTTATGCCTTGGGGTGCGAGAATTGTCGCCAAAAAGGATATGTCGGACGTTCGATCATCGCCGAAGTTCTCGATGTTGATGATGAATTGTCCCGCCTGATCGCCTGTCGCGCCAGTCTTGCCGAGATCGCGGATGCCGCCTATGCCCGCGGCTTTCATCCGCTGGCGGAAGATGGCGACGAGAAGATCAATTGGGGCATCACGACGCGCGAAGAAGTGGCTCGCGTGCTTTCGTCTGTCTGATCGCGACTTTCATATGTCAATGCTTCAACGTATCAAAACAGCACGACGAGCGCCGCGACGTGTCCGCTGGAAGCGCCGGGATACCATATTTCTGTTGGAACGATTTGAACTATACCTGAGTTCGGGCATGCCTATCGATCAAGTATTATCTGTGTGCGTCGAGTCTGCGGATGGCCGGCAAGGGCAGAGCCTCAGGCGCATGCTGGAGCAAATCCGGCAAGGCTGCCTATTATCGCATGTCCTGGCGCGAGAATTGCGTATCTCGCCGACTCTGGCCGGACTGATCGAACATGGAGAGGCGTCAGGCGATCTTGCGAGGACGGTCTGCCGGGCTCACGACCTGCTGGAGCGCGAAGACCTGCTGGCCCGGAAATGCCTATCAGCTCTGGCGTATCCCTGCATCATCGGCATTTTTGCGCTGGGTCTGACATTTGGTCTCGTGCGGGGAGTACTGCCTCAGATCATTCCGATGCTCTACGGACTTCACGTTCATTTGCCGATCTTGACGCAGATAGTCATCGCCGTTTCCAATGGTCTGCTCGCCTATGGTGCGTATCTGGCGATGATCATGGCTGCCGCCGCCGTCATCGCCGTACTCGTATATGGCCGGTCGGTCAAGGCGCGCCGCGGCGTCCAGAGCATATGCGGTCGTATTCCGATTGCCGGCGGTTTGCTACGTGATTATTCCTGTGCGATCTTCCTACGTTCCTGCGGCACATTGGTCGAATCGGGCGTTGACATATCCCAGGCGTATCGAGATTGCGCCCGCACGATATCGTTCTGGCCGATGCAAGAGGAGTTTGACGCGCATTCGGCATCGATCGCTGCGGGTATATCGGTCGGCGCGGTGCTCGGCAGATGCCGGGTGCCCCGATATGTCGGACCGCTGGTGTCTGCCGGACAACTCTCTGGTACCCTTGGCGTGTCCATGAATCGCGCGGCGGCAGTCATTGATCGCGACATTGAACATGCGTTGAAACAGTTCACAACGCTCATCGAACCCTTGATGATGATATTCATGGGCGTGATAGTGGGTTCTGTGGCATTATCCATCATGATGCCGATATACGACATATCGCGCGTTCTTCAACATTGACATGCGTAGACGCACGCAGGGCATTATCATCGTGGATATTCTTCTGGCCTTGGCTTTGAGCGCTGTTTATATAGCCATTCTCGGCGACATATCGGAAAATGCCCGCGACACATATGCGCGTGCCGCAGAGCTGTCGCATGAACTCGATCGATATGGCGAGGGCGCGGCCACGACAAGTTCGCGCGCATACGGCAACGATCGCCTCGAATATACAGACACAGTCGGATCTCTGGCATTCACGCGCGTATCCGCCAAAACGATATTTTCGGCGTCGACGCCGCTATGCTCCGTGGGCATGAATTCGACGGCGGCGATCGGCTCATACGCGTACGCGGAACCCCGTCTTTCCATGTCACTCACGATCACGCCAGTGATTGTGCCCGTAGATCCGCTTTTGCCGCTTACGTCACTCCAAGTCCGGGGCGGGCTGGCGTATATTTCAGCCGATTCGTCCAAAGCGTCCGATCCGGACTTTTTGGTCTTCGATATTGCCGACGGGGCGCATCCGCATCTGCTCGCCTCGATAAACACCGGCCCGGGCATATCAGATTTTGCCCTGATGAACAGATACGTATTCGCGGCGGCCGATAGTACGGCGGCCGAACTCCACATCATGTACATGAATAGCCCCGGCAGCGTTTCTCTGGTAAAAAAGTTTCGGCTGCAGCTACCTTTTGCCAGCGCCACGCCGCCGGTTGGGAGCGCCATCGCAGTCGATCGGAATACCGCGTATCTGGGTACGACTAAATGGGATGGCGCGGAATTTAACGCGATCGACATAACCGACCCAGCGAACCCGATTGAAATTGGCAGTTTCGAAACAGGCAGCAAGATTCGAGCCATATTCGTCGACAACGGCTATGCGTATATGGCCGACGCTGATCAATACGAACTGCGCGTCGTCAACGTATCCGATCCCGGTTCGCCGAGGCTCGCGGCGTCGTTTGCGCCGTCTGGCTGGCAGAGGCAGGAAGGCGCGACGGTCTCATTGTTCGAGGGAGCATTGTCGTTCGGGCGGACATCGGGCGGATTTGACATCCCGTCTGATGCGGAAGCGTTCACCTGGGATGCATCATCGACACAACGATTGGAATCGCCCATCAGCTTGAATGTGCCCGGAGGCGTCTATGGTCTGGCCAGAGACAGAGCGCACCTGTATTTGGCGACGAGGCAGGTAAACAGGGAATTGCAAATATTCGATACCGCGCTCTCGACATCGACGATGGCCCCGTTTTCTTTACCGGTAGCGCCGCAATCTCTGGTCTGCGATAACAATACACTCTACGTATTGGCCGCGACGGCGCCGGTCATATATGAAATACGTTTCAACTAGCACTCATGCCATGAAGTTTCTCCCGACACATTCGCATCATTACGGTCAACGCGGCTTGACGCTGATCGAAACGCTGCTCTACAGCGCACTCTTATCTTTCCTCGTGGCAGGGTTCATCGCCAGTGCCTATGCGCTCCATGAACAGGATCTCGTTATACTCGATCATGTGTATGATGCGCAGGAATAACATCGGCGGTTTTATGGCAGTGATCGCTGTCATTCTGCTCTTTACGACGACTCTGGCATTTTCGCTCGTCACCGCCGCGGCCGCGGCTGACTATGGCGACAGCGTGTATCGCCGCCAGATGCGCATACAGGTCGGAGAGAACGCGCGCTCATGCCTCGAATCAGTGAAAGTCATGGCAGCCAAGAGCTTTTTTTGGAGCGGCCATATCCATCTGCCGGAGTTCGGATGCAATGCTGACATTGCAAATGATTTCAACGGACACGTGAACGTCAGCCTCACGGCTTCTCTGGAATCGATTTCGACAAGCCTCGAGGATGCCTTCTCAATTTGATGATGCCGTGTTGTCCGCTCCAGACTACTTCGCGTGCAGCCACAGGTAAATATCCTCAACAGCCTTTACGGCGTCGCCGGCGGCGATATTATTTTGATGAAACAGGCCGTCGGTGACATCGCCGGCCGCCCAGATGCCATGACCGCCGCCGATGATCGTGGCGCGCTGATTGTGCGCATCGACTTTGATGCGGTTATATTGATCGAGATCAACCAGGCCTTTGACGAAATCAGTATTTGGAAATGATCCGATCTCCACGAAAATGCCGGTTACGGGAAGTTCTATGTCTTTCTTTGTCTTGGTATCGGTGTACACGAGTGATCTCACAAACGTGTCGCCTTTGATCTCCTTTGGTGCCGCGAATTGCACGAGTTTCACCTTTGGATTCTTTGAGACGGCTTCGACTGTGCCCGGATCCGCCTTGTATTCGCTGCGACTCAAAAGGGTAACGGATTTACAGTAGGCCATGAGTTGAGCGGCTGATTCAAAGCCGGCGTTGCCGCCGCCGATCACAGCCACGTCTTGATCGGCATACAGGGGCCCGTCACATGTTGCGCAATAAATAATGCCTTTATTTTCATATTCGGCCGCGCCGGGAATATCAAGTTTGCGTCGGCTCGAGCCAGACGTTATGAGAATGGCACGGGCCTCGTATGAGCCTTTCGTTGATGTGATCTTGAATACATCACCGGATTTTTCAATTCTTGCTGCCAGTTCGCCTTCTTTGAAATCAATGATGCCTTTGGCGTATTCTTTGGCATGCGTTTCGAGGCTCTTTGAAAGATCTAGCCCAGAAATCTTGGGCGTGCCGATCCAGTTCTCGATACCTTCGGAGACATAGCTCTGGCCGAGCCAGTCTTTCGTTATAAAAATGCTGTGCAATCTTTTACGAGCCGCGTATACCGCCGCCGCGGCGCCAGCCGGTCCGCCACCGATGATAGCCAGGGAGTAGGTCATAGTAGGAGAAATTGTAACAAAAGAGGAATCGATTGGCGAGATGCAGGCTGTCGGCTACAGAGCAATGTGCGCGTATCTTTTGCCGCGGAGATCAGGTCCACGCATCATTTCAACCTCGAACGTCGGAGAAACGCCGGAATCGCGCCCCAATCATCGTCATCATCCTTGGCAGATTCAACTTTGACATCCTTCTTGGCGGGAGCGGGTTTTTCAGCCATGACGGTTTCTCGGGGCATGACGGACGGCGCGGGATTGTAGATCTTGCCGCGTTCACGCCCAGCTTCCTTTTCACCCGTTTTCATCATGGCGGCAACCGTGGGCTCCGCGGGTACGCGGCTCGAGGCGGCGGCGCCAAGCGGACTCGAGGCGCGCATGGTATTCAAGCCGGGAACAGAGGCGCTGGCGGAAATAGCGCTCTCGGGAAAGCCGGTGGCGATGACCGTGATGCGAACCTCGTTCTTTTTAAGCTTATCGTCGCGGACCGTACCAAAGATGATCTTGGCCTCGGGATCGATGGACTCGGTGATAACCTTGGCGGCATCCTGGATCTCGAACATGGTCAGATCCTCGCCGCCGGCGATGGAGAAGAGCACGCCTTTGGCGCCGGCGATAGAGACGTCGAGCAGCGGCGAATTGATGGCAGCTTTGGCCGCATCGATGGCGCGATTTTCGCCGGAGGCCGAACCGATGCCCATGAGAGCCGATCCGGCATTTTCCATAATGGTGCGGATATCGGCAAAATCGATGTTGATAAGGCCGGGCGTGGTGATCAGATCGGAGATGCCTTCGACGGCCTGGCGCAGGATTTCATCGCACTGGGCGAAGGCGCTTTTGACAGTCGTGTCCTTATTGATGGCCGAAAGCAGGCGGTCGTTGGGGATGACGATGATGGCGTCAACTTCCTTGCGCAGGTCCTCGAGAGCGGCTTCGGCTATGCGTGATCGCTGGCGGCCTTCGAAGTAGAAAGGCTTGGTGCAAACGGCCACGGTCAGACAGCCGAGTTCTTTGGCGGTGCGGGCGACAGTCGCCGAAGCGCCGCTAAATGTGCCGCCACCCAATCCGCCGGCCACGAAGACCATGTCAGCGCCTTTGACGGCCTCCTGGATCTCTTCTTTGGTTTCTTCGGCGGCCCGCCGACCAAGATCCGGATTCATGCCGGTACCGAGGCCGCGCGTCAGATTCTTGCCGATATTGACTTTTTTCTTTGCCTGCGAGCGGTGCAAGTCTTGCGCGTCCGTATTTACGACAATGAAATCAACGCCGCGGACCTTGTTGGTTATCATGTGGTTGACGGCGTTGCCGCCGGAGCCGCCGACGCCAAGGACTTTTATGCGGGCGAAGGCTTCGATGTCTGGAGTGATATTGGGCATAACGATGCGCTGATTTTAATGGAAAATTAATCGATAGGATTATCTATCTGGTCCAAGCCGTAGCCGACATGCTTTGGGTAGTACCGTTGGTCGTATCTTACCATAGGGCATTTAGAGCACAAGCGCATCGTGAAAAACCGACAAATCGCTTCATCGGCAACTCTAGGTGGCGGACATCAATACCTACCGAGAGATATTTGAAAATTCAAATATGTGCCAATAGAAGGTAGGTTGCTGTCAGCACTACGACAATTTCCAAATAGAATGTCAAATAATAGACATATGATGAGCTGATATAGTCCCAATAGTAGGCAAGGGAGCCGACCGGACGACTGCTCTCAAATGGCGGGGCTTTTCGAAGCGCAAATCGCCTATTTGAAAATGGCCACAGCCAGCGCACGCCGTATTCGATCGAGTCAAGGATGAAGTGGGTCCAGGTGCCGGCGAATACTACAATACCGAGCCAGACGATGAATTGGGACGTGATTAATTCGCCGGCGATCGATATGAGTCCGGCTACGATGAGCCAAATGACAGGCGCATGCGTGAGATAATCGCGATGATTTTCGACGGTCTCTGATCGCACGATGATCTTCTTGAATGAAAAATAGGCGATATCGATGTCAGGCAGTTCGCCTGCAAGCGTCCCGACAACCGTCAGCCAGACTATCTGGACGGATGAAAATGAAGCTGGTGCCCAAGATAGTATCAGCCTAGAGACCAAATATCCTCCTGCAATATGTCCGGGAAGTACCATGGAATGTTGTGGTTGATGATCTCGGCGCAGTTACGGCAGAAATTGTTTGAACCACCTGACGACAGCTTTCCAACTTTGACGGATGAACTGTGCCGATGTGTCAATCTCCGGTCCTTCCTCGGCGTGAATACCCCAAATACAGAGCCCATAGGCGACCGCCCAGGTAGCATCCTTGAATGATGAGTTCCCGTTGAGGAGCGCGATGGTACCAACGCGCGACGGCAATTTGAGCGCGGCCTTGGCCAAGTCGTCTATCGAATTTAGCCCGGAACCGCCGCCGGTAATGACGATCCCGGCTGGCAGCAGGCCATTCCTGCCGATTTTTTTCAGGTGAGCCTCGATCAATTCAAATATGTCAGACAATCGGGCTGAGATGATTTCCTCGAGCTTTTTGCGCGGATACGAACTGCCGGTGATGGCGCCGATCTTGATCTGCTCGGCCTCTTCCAGAGGGACTTTCAGACCGAGAGCGATATCGTTGGTGATGTCGGTTGAGCCTATTGGAAAAACCTCAAGAGAGGTCGGAATGTTGTTTTCAAAGACGGCGATGGATACGGTTTCGGCGCCGATATTTGCCAAAACGACGCCGGCGACCTTTTGCGATTTGCTCAGAGTCACGAAACCGGCGGCCACCGGCGCAGCCATGACATCCTCGACTTCGATACCGGCTTCGTTGACGGCGGCGATAAGGTCGGCGACGTGATGATCGAGGCAGGATATGAATAGCGTCTTTAATTCGATCTTGTTTCCCTTCATGCCGACGGGCGAACCGAGCGAGGGAAAATTGTCTATCTTGTATTGCAGGGGAATCTCGTAAATGATCCGGCGATTGGCGCTCATCGAGTGCGGGATGTCTTTTTCACATTGTTCGCGGAGTTTTTCGAGATCGAGCGACGTGATTTCAGCATCGGCCCGCGACGTCATGACGAAACTGCTGACCGTTGTCGATGATAGGCCGATGCCGGAGACGCCGACAAAGGCCTTCTTGATCTTCAGGCCGCTTTTTTCCTCGGCCTGCTCGACGGCACGCTTGATACTTGTGGCTACGTCTCGCACGTTGGTCACATAACCGTGGCGCAGGCCGCGCGATTCGGCCATGCCCGTGCCGATAACCTTGGGTAGGCCGCGTTCATTCCTTTCCTTGGCGGAAGCAATAATGACCTTTACGTAGTAAGTGCCTACGTCTATTCCGGTGATGATGTTTCTGGCCATTGGTGGATAATGTGATGTTTGAGACAAGATTTGGGGAATCCTAAATATTGAATCTTTGGCGCAAACCAACCTCTATACGCTCCATTGTACTGCCATGATCGTATCCTTTCAAATGCACGCAGCCGTGGATAAAGAGGAAAGACATGAAATTGAGATACGAACGTCCAAACTTCCGCGCCTCTTTTCGCGCCTCTCTCAAACAGAGATACACTTCGCCCTCGCGTTCACTCAAGGGAAAGCTCAAGATATCTGTCGGCTCGGTTTTGTCACGGTATATGGTATTGAGTTTCTTCATCCTTTCGGCCGTGGTCATGATGACGGTCAGCCGATATGAATGGCCGAGGATGGCATCTTTAATCGCCCTAAAAGCCACGCGCGGCGTTACGGCACGGCTCTCGTTATGTATGGCGAGAGGCATTATCTGCTTGATTGTGAGCGCCGTTCTGGCTTGACCGGGGCCTTGCCAAGCTTGACCAATTCAGACATGTAAGCGCGGCGACGCAACAGTGTGAGGGCACGCTGCTTGACTTTGTAGTGGGACTGGACGCGAGTGGAGGAACGCAGGCTGCGCATGCGGGGGATAATGCCCGATCCTTGGACCTTGCGGCTGAAGCGGCGCACCACGCCCATGGCGTTTTCGCCCGGATTCCTGATGACTTCGACGTTTGTTGCCATAGGCGATCACGATAACATACGGCAGGATTTATAGCAAATTTGAAATGCCGGCATCTTTCCGGGTTACTTCTTGAAAAGCTGCTCTTCGACTTTTTTCATATAGCGGGGGAGATCTTCGATGGGTACGATATCCTGCGAGTGCGTGTCCATGCGGCGGACGATAGCCGTGCGGTCGACGGCCTCCTTTTTGCCCATGACTATGACATACGGCGTGTGGTACTTTTCGACCGAGGAGACTTGAGCGCCGAGGCGGTCCTTGGCCAGGGACACGTAGAGGGGAATCTTGACCTGGCGAAGCTTTTCGATGATATCGAGCGACAGAAGTTTTGATTCCAGGCCCAGTTGGACGAATGAGGCGATCGGCCGCTTGATTTTGACCACGGGCTTCCTCATGCCGTTCTTGCCCTCTTTGATGAGCAGCGAGATGCCGACGCCTTGGATATCGCGCTTCATGTTGAGTCGTTTGGCCAAGCCGTTGTAGCGCACGCCCAGGGCCAGGACAGAAGGCGTTTCGGCGGTTCTCCTGTTATCGACATTGACGATGGTGAATATGGTTTCGGTACAGTACTTGCGGTTGCCGAGGAGACCGTTATTGAGCGTATACGGTATACCGAGGGTCTCCAGGTATTCGAGGACTTCTTCCAGGTGGCGGCGGCTCGTTTCCGTCAAAAAATCCATGGCGCGCGGCGCGGCCGCATTCAATTCACGGCAGGATTCGTCATGAGAACCGAGAAGGTCGAACGGATCAGTCTTGAAAAGCTGACGGCACTCCGGCGTCATCTCGTTCATATTCTTGCGGTAGTACGCAGTCAGCTCGCGAACAAAACGGGCGATCGAATCGCGATCGCCGATCGAGTTTATCTCGACCATCGTCTTGTCGTAGCCTTCATGCGCGAGCATGGCGCGCGCTGCCTGTATGAGCGTGGCTTCGGCGATGGGTCCCGATGAACCGAGGATTTCCAAGTCCGCATAGCGCGGATAACTGCCTTTTCGCACGGTATTTTTGCAAGGATCTTTGAAATAAAGCATTACCGGTTGCGGCAAAGCTTGCATGTCGTTATCCTGATACGTCCTGATGACGGCGATCTTTTCTTCGGCGTGAAGCGGCAGGCGGCCGTGATGCTCGGTCTCGTCATCAACATAATCGCTGTCCAACAGATCTTTGGCGGCATCGAGGTCACTTTTGGAAATGGCGGGGCTTTTGAGGGGCATGAATCCGTAATAAACGGCGACTTCGCCGATCTTATCAAGATGTTCGTACGATATGAATTTTGATGCGGTCGATGGACGCGCGGCCGCGGGCCGAGGCTGTTGGTCGACGGTTTTGTCACTTTGCTTGGAATGCGTCTTATTCATGGTATTGTCCCGGCAGAACGGCGAAGGTGTTCAGTGGCAGCAACCTGATGATCGGCCGTCCGATAATGTACCTCTTGTCCAGAGGTCCCCAGGCACGTGAGTCGGAGCTTTGCAGGCGATTGTCTCCCATGACGAAATATTGAGTGGGTCCGAGAGTGATCGTCTCCGAGTCATGCGACGCATGGATGGGAGCGATGTACGGCTCGTCGAGAATGGTTGTCTTTGGCGTTGTGCCTGATCCGGCCGCCGTCGGCGTGATGATCGTCACGCTGCCGTCCTTGATGGAGACCGTTTCGCCAGGCAGGCCGATAACGCGTTTGATATAGTAGATCTGATCTCCCGGCGGACTCAGAGGGTATTGAAAAATGATGACATCGCCGCGGGCTGGCGATTCGAAGCGGTATGTCAGCCGGTCGACAATGAGGAATTGGCCTGTTGAGAACGTTGGATCCATCGAGGCGCCATTGACGATGAACGGTTCAGCCACGAAGAAGCGAATAGGCAGCGAGATCAGAAGGGCGATGACTATGATCTGGATCCACTCTCGGACTTTCTGCCAGCCCCCGGCCTGTCGCTCGACAGCGTCATCCGAATGAGGTGTGGGTTCGCTGGCATCCATGAATTGTATTGTAATACCGCAGTTCGAATCGCACAAGTCTGGCGAGTGATATCCACACCGATGACTGCGGATGTGTGATACACTGGCAGACGAGACTTCCGACAAACTATGACTGATGAGAGCTTCTCAAATTTTTTTGCGCCGCCGCAACCGCATCACCACGTTTCGAGACTCATCGTGCTCATAAGCCTGCTCGTTATCATTGTCTTGATATACTGGCTGTGGCATTATATCGTGACGCCGGCACCTCAACCGGTTCCGCGAGCGCCGCTGGCCGCCACTTCTACAGGTTCAACCAGTCTGACGATTTCCGCCGAACAGATCCAGTCCATGGCGCGTACGCCCGTTGCCACGGGCACGCCAACCACCATGCTCTCGCCAAAACAGATTCAAAAGATCTCTACAAAGCCGGCTCCGGGCACGACAACCGTGTCGCTGACGCCGGCGCAGATACAGCAGATGGCAAACATGCCGGCGCACTGATGATGTGCGGCGGCTCGCATTACTAGATTTTATCCACGAATCAATTACATGAATAATACTACCGCATCATATTGGAAGAAGCTCGCGGCGCTCTGCGGCCTAGTTCTCGGAGCTTTCGCCATATCGGCCTGGGCGGATTGGAGCGCGCCCATGTCGGCGCCGCCGACCTGCACCCCAGGCAATCCGGGCTGCGACGCCCCTCTCAATGTTGGCACCAGCGCGCAGACCAAGTACGGCGCGCTATCCTTGGGTCAGACGCTGACGACCGGACAAACCGCAACCTTCAACAACGGCTACACAGACGCCAATCATACCTATGCCGCCGCAAGTATCGGCATGCTCATGGTCAATGGCACGGCCGGATTTGGCACCGCCAATCCTGATACGAGCAGCAAAGTTGATATTGAAAGCGGTCGTCTCAAAGTCGGCGCCGGCTTGATGATACCGACCGGTGCCACCAACGGATACGTCCTTACGTCCGACAATCAAGGCAACGCCACCTGGCAGGCGAATAGCGGCAGTTCCGCCGGCAGCGGCATACATTTCATGAATAATCCTGGCGCCGGCTATGCCAATCTTGGTGTGCCGGCAAATGGTTCATACTCCACATATAGTGCGGCATCCGCGGGGATCCCGTCGGGAGCCGCGTCGGCATTGTTGTGGGTGAATTGGACAGGAGGATACGGGCAAAATTGCACAGGCATAGTCTACTCTTCGGTCCCGGGAAGCAGCAGTTCCTGGGATATGCCGATACTGTCATTGGCAAGTCCTGGAAATAATACCAGTGTGCCGGAAGATGGCGGGCAGGCCTGGGTGCCGATCACGAACGGAAACATATATTTGAAGCAGACGGAAACCGGCGGTTGCGCAAGTGATTTCACTGTCTGGGTCGTAGGGTATTCATACTAGTTCGATTAGTCAGCGATTCTATGTCTTACATTATCGTCGGTCTGGGGAATCCAGGCGAAGCATATGAGGGTACGCGTCACAATGCCGGCCGCATGATTCTCGATAATTTGCGCCAATCCATCGACGCCGCTTTTGAATTCGATAAAAAGAAGAATGCCCAGATCGCCGTGGGCAAGATCGGCGCCGAGAAGGTTACCCTGGTGGCACCGGACACGTTCATGAATAATTCAGGCAAAGCCGTGGCCATGCTGGTGAAGAGTGCCAAGGCCGCGGAAAAGCTGATCGTCATCTACGACGATTTCAACCTGCCCCTCGGCCGCATCCGCATTTCCTACGATCGCGGCGACGGCGGCCACAACGGTCTGGCTTCAATCATCAAATCCTTGAGAACCACAGCCTTCGCGCGCATCCGTCTCGGCACGGCGCCGGAGAATGTCAAGGGTCAGGCAAAGGTGCCTCATGGCGAAGAAAAAATCGAGAAGTTTATTCTGGGACCGTTCCGCGCCGACGAGTTAAAGACGCTCAAGGCGGCTTCGAAAAAGGCCGTTGGAGCGGTGGAAATGATCGTCACTGAAGGTCGGGAGAAGGCCATGTCGCTGTATAATGCTGGCTAATCTGCAGAT